>DYPE01000145.1 GCA_020720085.1 Dichelobacter nodosus
CCCTGGGCTGCTATGGATTTCGCCCCTTCGGGGCTGGCACTCCACAGGTGAAAAACGCAGTTTGTGGTCGTTTGCAGTATACAATATAACTTTGTCAACACATAAATCCTGGGAGATGAACAATGCGCGTACTTTTTTTGCCAGTTGTAGTGTTGCTGGGTACGGGTCTGCTGCTTGGCCCAACCGCCTGCGTGGTGGAGCAATTTGACATCACGGCCAGTCGCTTGCCAGCACAGGCATTGCCACGTCATGCGATAGCCAGCCTGGAGCTGGATTTCACCACTGCGCCGGAGAATACGGAAGTGTCCGGCGGCCCGTCCAACACCCACATCATCGCGCAAGTGCCTGCGGATTGGGTGGTGACCAGCGCTTATCTGGGCTACCGCGCAATAGACCGCGCAGAAATTGCGTATTGGCACAGCCTGCCGCGCGTGGATGCGCCCGCCAATCTGCACGCGGAAACGCCGTCCGGCAATGCCCGCCCCATGCAATTGCTGGCCTGGCGCAATGTCCGCGAAAACAGCCTACTGCCAATCCCCGCCACACGCCCGGGTGCGGGGCGTTTGCTGTTTATCCCTCCCAACTACGGCGGTGTTCCTGCTATGGACGGAGATTACCAACGCGAACTGGCGCGCATCAAAGTGATTTATGGCCGCGTCGAAGAAGGCCAATTTATCCCCATTTGGCCGCGTGTGCTGCCAACGGACGGATTGAACGGGCTGCCCGCGCTGGCGTTGCAAGGCCAATTGCGCACGGACGCAGGCGAAACGCCCGCACACGCCGAACCGGAACCGTTGCGTCTGGGCCTGCCCGCTGGCCTTGCCCAAGCCATGGTGAATCCATTGGATTTGTATCTGCACGCGCCAGCCCAGCCTGAATTGCCCAACCGCTATGCCTACCGGCTGTTTTTCAGCCCGGACAGCCAGATGGGCGGTGCACCTTTGCCACTGGCACATATGGCGCTATACCATTATCCGGCGGGCGATATAGCGAAAATTCAATTAGATACGAACAAATTCCGCGCGGATGGACGCTATTATCTTGATGTACCGGTTACCCCTGGCGCGGCCTTGGGCGTAATTTTGAACAGCGCATCCAGCCATGCGGATGCCTGGAGCGCTTGGCGTTACGCGCTGGCCATGCCGTTGCTCACGCAACAAGAACCGCCGCGCCAACTCAATGCCAGCGAACGTTATGCTTTTGACCTGCCGCGCACACGCATCCGTGGCAGTCTGCGCTTACCTGACGGCCAAACTGCGCCGGTGAATGGCATTGAATTAGTTGTTGATTTTTATCTGGCAAGCGCGCCCCAGGCACTGCTGGGCCATGTGCGTACCACGCTACCGGCTGGACAAAATACGCAGGACTATGAATTTTGGCTAGCCAACACGCTTGACCGCCCGCGTTTTGACGTGAGCGCGATAGTGCATTGCGTCTGGCCCAATTGCGGCGCATATTTGCCCTGGCAACAGTATTACACCCGCCAAGGCGGTACATTTGACGCCTTCCGTGCCGAATTATTGGACGCCAGCCACGGCGGCGAATTCAATGGCATTGATTTTACCTTGCGCGCTCTGCCCAAGCTTACCCCCAGCGTGGCCGTTGCCGGGCTGCTGGAAAACTGGGATGAACCCTACTGGCTGGGACGAGCGGGCACAGAATTGGTCTGGCGGCGCGGCGGTGAAGCCACTACCGCGCGCGGCGGCAACGTGGTGTGGGGCTATTTTCACGCTGATCCAGCGCGCTTTCCCTGGGCCAGCGTGGACAATCCCGAGGTATTCGTCAAAATTTGGCACGACGTATCCGGTCGCGTGGACGTGGGCTATTGCCATGTTTCTGTACCTGAGGCACGGTTGCAAACCTATTTTAATGATGCGCCGCTGTCCGCTGCGCAGACGGCCTGGCTTTCTTTGGGCCAACGTTATGTCGGCATTTACCGCCACAGCAACGGCGAGTATCAACTGGTTCATGGCGCAGAAGGCGTACAACCGCCGCCGCAAGCTTTGCCCGCAGGCGGCGAATTGCGCGCGGCGTTGCACATGGACGCGCCCGAAGGCAACTTGGCGCTGATCCAGCGCCCTGGCGGCCAGACAGACACCACCAACCGCGAACACGTGGCCTGGGGCTTGTTTCATGCCAATCCAATGGACGTCACCTGGGCCAATGTGGATAATCCTGAAGTATTTTATAAATTCTGGCGCGGTGCGGACGGCCACATGGATGCTAACTTTTGTTTTGTGTCCGTGCCCCAAGTGCAGGTGCGCACCTGGGTGGCGGATCGGGTGACTGGCGCGCCGCAGGGACAAGCCACAGACAGCCGCTTGAATTTAGACCTGCGCTATAGCCGCCACAGCTACACCGTACCATAACGCATTTTAGATCAACTCGTTGGAGTGCATTTATGAACCCAGTCCTAGCCATTTTTGCCTTGCTGTTGTTCGTTTTCATTGCCGCAACCGGGCAATTTTGGATTACGCCGTTTTTGGCGTTTGTCACTGACAACGCCGACACGCTGGAAGGATTGGCTGCATTCATTCAGATCGTGTTGTGGTCGCTGGCGTTGATTCCTGGCGGTTTTTTGGCGTATTCCATCCATCAAAAAAACACCGCTGCCAATCCCGACGCGCATTTGTCGCAGGCGCGTCAGGATGAATTGAAACTGCTGCGCAATGTGCGGGCGCAGTGGATTGACGGCATTTTGCATCGGTCGCTGTATCAGCAAGTGCTGCTGCATTTGGGGCAAACCCGCCAAGATGACGCGGTGCTGACTTGGCAAGCGTGTTTCAAACTCCACCATGAGCAGACCGAGCGCGTGTTGCCGCCGAATCAGCCGATCAGCGTGACCTTTGTCGATGCCGGGTATTTTCTGTTGATTTTGGGCGAGCCGGGCGCGGGCAAGACCATTACCTTGCTCAGCTTAGCCAAAGCCTTGCTGCAAACCGCTGAACACGATGCCAAATTGCCGGTGCCGGTGGTGTTTAATTTGGCATCGTGGGCGGGAAAACGCTTATCCCTGGCGGACTGGTTGGTGGAGGAATTGGCGCTGCATTATTTTGTGCCGCGTGAACAAGCTGCAAAAAGTCGGCGGCGGTTATGTGTTCATCCACCGCTTGCTGCTGGAGCATTTGGCGG
Organism: Dichelobacter nodosus; assembly: GCA_020720085.1. GTDB lineage: Bacteria > Pseudomonadota > Gammaproteobacteria > Beggiatoales > Beggiatoaceae > DYPE01. Next base: position 3,133 of record DYPE01000145.1, read on the forward strand.
CGCAGTGGCAGCCCCGTAGGGCGGATTAAGCGCAGCGTATCCGCCACAGCCGAGGCATTTGGCGCTTTTTACCTATGGAACGCGGTATTCAATGTTATCAAACCAAGAATTTTACGACCGGGAAGTATTCGATGCCCAGCCATTGTTGCAAGCATTGGCCGCGCATGAGGCTACGCGCGATGCAACGCATTGCAATGCAGGGCGCGGCGCGGCGCTGATTGCTTTGTTCAAAGGTGTGTTGGCGCATGGCAATGCGGTATTGCGCGAGCGCTTTGAGGCCGGGTTCCCAGTGCAGGACCTGGTGGCGCGGCGCGCTTGGCTGGTGGATCAGGTGTTGTGCCATGCGTGGGAGGTATTTTTGCAACAAGCCGTGCAGTTGCAAGACATGGCATTGGTGGCGGTGGGCGGTTATGGTCGGGGCGAGTTGCATCCGGCGTCGGATGTGGATATTTTGCTGATTCTTGAGCAAGACCCCAAGGAAACGTGCATTGAGGCCATTCAGCGCTTTGTTACGTTTTTGTGGGACATCAAACTGGAAGTCGGCCACGGTGTGCGCACGCTGCCACAATGCCGGGAACAGGCGGTTGCCGACCTTACGGTGATGACCACGTTGCTGGAAGCGCGTTGCTTGACAGGCCAACATGCGTTGTTCCATGCCATGCAGGCGTTGTTGTCCCCCTGCCCGGAACACGGGCGTGGCCCGGAACACGAACGTAACCCCAACCACGAACGTAACCCCAACCACGAACGTAGGGGCGGTGGTTTATCCCCGCCCGATAGCCCGGAACGCGGGCGTAACCCGGAACACGGGCGTAACCCGGAACACGAACGTAGGGGCGGTGGTTTATCCCCGCCCGATAGCCCGGAACACGGGCGTAACCCGGAACGCGGGCGTAATCCAGTATGGCCGAGCGCGGCATTTTTCGCGGCCAAACTCGAAGAACAACGCCACCGCCACATGCGCTATCACGACACAGAATACAACCTGGAACCCAATCTTAAAGAATGCCCCGGCGGTTTGCGTGATATTCAAATGATTGGCTGGGTGGCCAAGCGCCATTACGCCGAGGTCAACCGTTTGCAGGATTTAGTGGCGCGCGGCTTTTTGCTGGAAGAAGAATTGCGCACGCTGATCGAATGCCAGACGTTTTTGTGGCGGGTGCGCTCCATGCTGCATTATTTGACTGGCCGCCATGAAGACCGCCTGGGATTTGATTACCAACGCATCATTGCCAAAAAATTGGGCTACACCGATACGCCGCAAAAATTGGGCGTAGAACAATTCATGCGCGATTATTTTGGTGTGGCCAAGGAAATCAGCGGCTTGAATGAATTGCTGCTGCAATTGCTGCAAGATACCATTTTGTATAGCGACCAGGCCACGGTTATCCCCATCAACCGGCGCTTTCACATCAGCAATGGCTATTTGGAAACTTGCCACGACAAGGTGTTTCAGCAATATCCTTATGCGTTGCTGGAAATATTTTTGTTGCTGCAACAACAGCCCGCTGCCAAGGCCATTGGCGCGGCCTCCATGCGCTTGATTCGCCAGCATTTGTATTTAATCGACGAGATATTCCGCGCGGATTTGCGCGCGCGCAGTGTGTTTTATGAAATCATGCGCCAGCCCAGCGGCCAAACCCGCGTATTGCGCGCCATGAATCGGCTGGGCGTGCTCGCTGCGTATATCCCCGCGTTTGGCAAAATCGTGGGCTTGATGCAGCATGATTTATTTCATGCCTACACAGTGGATCAGCATATTTTGTTTGTTATCCGCAATTTGCGCAGAATGGCCATTCCCAAGCACGACCACGAGCTGCCGCTGTGTTCGCGCATTATGCAGCGCATGGCCAAACCTGAGCGCTTGTATTTGGCGGGATTGTTTCACGACATTGCCAAGGGTCGTGGTGGCGACCATTCCGACCAGGGCCAGCACGATGCGTTGAAATTTTGCCTGGCGCATGGCCTGAGCGGCGCGGATGCGCGCTTTGTGGCCTGGCTGGTGAAAAACCATCTGCTGTTGTCCATGACCGCGCAGCGCGAGGATATTTCCGATCCCGAGGTCATCCGCGCATTTGCCCACAAAATGGGCAACCAGGCGCAGTTAGACGCGCTGTTTGTGCTCACTGTGGCCGACATTCGCGGCACCAGCCCGTCGTTGTGGAACCATTGGAAAGCTTCGTTGTTGGCGGATTTGTATCATAAAACCGGGCGCGTGTTGGCCGCAGGCGCGGAAAATCCGCCTGACCGCCGGGCGCAGATTCAAGCCACACAAGCCCAGGCGCGCGATTTGCTGCCCAACGTGGACATGGAACAGCGCGAGCAGTTTTGGCGCGGTTTGGATGACAGTTATTTTTTGCGCACGCCGCCCGCTGCCATTGCCGAGGAAACTCAGGCCATTCTTGCCTGCGCGCCCGATGCGCCGCTGGTGATGTGCCGCCGCGATCAGGAAGGCGGCACAGAATTTATTATCCACGCGCTGGATCAGCCGCAGGTGCTGGCGTTGACTGCGTTGTATTTGGAGCAGGAAGGCTTGTCGGTGATGAACGCGGAAATTACCACCACTGCCGATGGCCATACGTTGAATAAATATGTTGTGCTAGACGCAGAGAATCAGCCGCTGGCCAATGCGTTGCAAGTGGATGCCATCCAACGCGGGCTGCGCGCCACGCTGGCCGCCAGCCCTGCCAAATTTACCCCCATCCGCCGCCGTGCGCCACGCCGTGTGCAATTTTTCTCTGTGCCCACCCGCGTGACTTTCAGCCAAGACCCCAACCAGCCGTACACGGTGATGGAAGTGGTGACCACGGATTATCCAGGCGTGTTGTCGCGCATTCTGCAAGCCTTGGTGGCGTGCGCCATCCGGGTGAAATCCGCCAAAATCGCCACCTTGGGCGCGCGCGTGGAAGATATTTTTTTCATCACCACCGCCCAGGGCTTTGCCTTGCAATCCGCTGAACAACACGATTGCATTCGCAGGCAAGTGGTGGAATTATTAAAAAATTGATGTGGTTGCGGGAAGGGATTAGTGACCATCACTAGCCTCCCCAGGGCGTTGCCCCACTGCCATTAAATTAGACAAAAAACACGCCCTGAAAGGGCGAAATATGAGGAAAGTCAATCTATTATTTCGCCCTTTCAATGTGAATTAAGAGCTGAATTTAAAACTTTAAAATCAGTTGGTTAGAATTTGAGTGTTTCACCCACCCAAAAAACGAAATTCGTAACATACTGATTTTTTTGGTATGATATTTTTTAGCTCTTAATTCGCATTTGAGTTTTAGCCGCTCTTCAATAAACCGGGCAGTAATAATAGTATTACGGTTGTTTTTTTAACATATTCATAGCGTTGGTAGATGAATGTGCCGCGTTTGGTTAGATGTTGATTAGATGCCATGCCTCTAAATATTTGCCGTCAGAGTCATTGAAATTACGAATAGCAGAGTCTTTTCGTGCTGTGCCGTCGCTTTTCTTGCCTGTGAGCCATGTCTCATGACTTGTAACGGTGTAATTTGCGACATCTTGGCTTGGTACAATGTGATATTTAGGCCGTTCTCCAACTGCTTTTAATGCCACAAAAACGTAATAATGATTGCTGGAATAGAAGGTTTCCGATTTTTTATTCAGAATCCATTTGTTGCTGCCGTTGCTGTTGGTTTTTACCTGGATAGTCGCCGATTTTGAACCATCCGGCGTGCTTACGATAATAGAGTTGTTCCCAAATAAAACCCACATCAGTAAAAACAATAGGTTATGAACGATGAAATCAGCCTTTTGGCTTATTTGGGAACAACTCTAATATCTATGCCTCTGCTGTTGCGTAGAGTGATAGACGCGATGTATCCCCGCAAGCTGAGTTCACCGGCAACAAGGTACTCACCGGCAACCCCGACAAGAGTGGGTTCGAGTTTGTCTTTCATCACACCTCAAACACCCTCAAAACCTCATCCCCATAATGGTTTATCACCTTCACCGCTATCCGCCCGCTGGGTCAAACTCGCGGCTGGTGGTGGTATACAACGCCTCCCAAGCTGCCTCGTCAACGTCGGCCTTTCAGGGCTTGGTTATAAACATACCCACTACCCAGGGCGCGATGTACTGAGCCTG
>DYPE01000016.1:0-2916 GCA_020720085.1 Dichelobacter nodosus
AATATCAAGTTGTTAAAGTTTTATGATTTCGAGCAGAATTATTTTTTTGCTCAATTATGAGGCTTGGATGAACTAAAATGGTGCAATAGCAGGTTCGTATAGGCATAAAAAAACCCGCCAAAGGGACGGGTTTACGGTTGGATGCTGAACAAAAGCCAGTTAGGCCATGTACAGGCCGCCGTTGATGTGTAAGGTTTCGCCAGTGATGTAGCTGGCGTAGTCTGAGGCCAAAAACACGGCAGCCGCTGCGATGTCCTCGGGAGTACCTGGGCGTTTAGCCGGGATATTGACAAGAAATGCCGCGCGTTGTTCGGCGGTCAATTTCTGCGTCATGTCGGTTTCAATATAGCCGGGTGCGATGCAGTTGGCAGTGATGTTGCGCGCGGCCATTTCCTTGGCTAAGGATTTGGTAAACGCAATTACGCCCGCTTTGGCCGCAGCGTAATTGGCTTGGCCCGCATTGCCGGTAAGTCCCACCACTGAGGTGATGGTGATAACGCGGCCCCAGCGCGCTTTGGCCATGTCTTTAAGGCACGCGCGCGTAAGCCGAAACACGCCGCTGAGGTTGGTTTGTAGCACTGCATCCCAGTCGGCATCGCTCATGCGCAGCAACAAAGTGTCGCGGGTAATGCCCGCATTGTTGACGAGAATGGTCGGCGGGGTGGGGGCCAGCGCGGCCATGAGCGCGGTGATGGAGTCTGGCGCGGCGAGGTCTAAAACCATGCCTTGGCCCGCAATGCCCTGCGCTTGCAGTTCCGCGCTAATGTGTTCTGCACCTTGTGGGGTGGTGGCGGTGCCAATCACGGTGGCTCCGGCCTGGCCCAGTTGCAGGGCAATGGCGCGGCCTATGCCCCGGCTTGCGCCAGTGACTAAAGCGGTTTTGTGCGAAAGTTGAATATTCATACGGAGGCTTAAAAAAGGGGAATGCGTCCAAGCATCGTTGGCTTGGACGCATTCCTGGGGTTATGGAATGCGCACCGCTAAGAAACGCGGTGAACCCTGGCGGTGTACCAGCACGGCAACGGCTTGGCCGGATTTCAAATCTTGGGTGATTTTTTTGAAATGCGCAGCATTTTCCACCGTTTGATTGTCGAGCATCAGCACCACATCTTCTTTTTCCATGCCAGCTTTGGCCGCTGGGCCGCTTGGCTCGACTTGTTCGACCAGCACGCCGTGTTCGGGCACTTCCAGGCGCTTGCGTGTTTCAGCGTTCAAATCCGCAATGGTCAGCCCCAGCGTGGCGTCTTTCACATTGGCTTGGCCGCCCGCTGCCAGGTTAATCGCGCCGTCAGCAGGCAGTTCTGCCACGGTTACGGATAACTCCACGGGTTTGCCCTCGCGCAATACGGTGGCGCGGATGGTTTGGCCAGCCTTGACCGCGCCCACGATGGGCGGCAGGTCAGAGGCGTGGTCAATGGGTTTGCCATCGAATTCAATGACCACGTCGCCGACTTTGAAGCCAGCTTGGTTGGCCACGCCATTGGCTAAAATTTTGCTAATCAGCGCGCCCCGGGGTTTGTCCATGCCAAAAGATTCAGCGAGTTGGCCATCGACTTCTTGAATTAATACGCCCAGCCAGCCGCGCGATACTTTGCCCGTGGTTTTGAGTTGGTCTATCACATCCAGCACTACATCGGCAGGAATGGCAAAGGAAAGGCCCATGAACCCGCCAGTACGGCTGTAAATTTGTGCATTCACGCCCACCACTTCGCCGCGCAAATTAAACAGCGGGCCGCCAGAATTGCCAGGGTTGATGGCAACATCGGTTTGGATAAAGGGCACGTAGTTAGTTTCATCGCCTGGCAGGCTACGGCCTTTGGCGCTGACAATGCCAGCGGTAACCGAGTGGTCAAAGCCAAAGGGCGAGCCGATGGCCAGCACCCATTCGCCGACTTTGAGGTTTTCCGAGGCGTGTTTGTGTAATTGCACCACGGGCAAGTTGGCGGCTTCGACTTTTAATAAGGCCACGTCGCTGCGTTCGTCTGAGCCAATCACCTTGGCAGGCAGTTCGCGGCGGTCGTTGAGGCGCACGACGATTTCATCGGCTTCGGCCACCACGTGGTGGTTGGTTACTACATAGCCGTCGGTAGAGATGATAAAGCCTGAACCCAAAGAGGCGCGCTTACGCTGCAAAAAGTCGCCGCCATTGCCTTCTTCATCAAAAAAGTGGCGGAAAAAATCGTGAAATGGGCTGTCTTTCGGGATGCCTGGAATATCTTTGAAATCAAATGGCTGCTTGGGGGATTTGTCGGGATTGTCTTTGCTGTTGTCTTTGGGCGATTTTTTCGCCCCACCGGGGTTGGTGGTGGTGCTGATGTTGACCACAGCGGGGCCGTATTGTGTGACCAGGCCCGAAAAGTCGGGCAATTCCACGGCAGCCAGCGCGGTGTGTGCGTTCAGGCACGCTGCCAACACGCCCATCGTGCAGTAATGGTATAACGTTTTCATATTCATAAACATGCTCCAGAATGAGATTGAGTGGTACGTAAAATAATAGGTTGTGATTCTGCGTGCGTAAGTTGCTTGGCAGCGAGCTGGCGCGCGGCCAGCAAGCCCGCGCCCAGCCCAATCAAGCTCGCCAGCACCACGGCCCATTCGGGTGCACTTGGCCCTGGCCAGGCGAGTGTGACCAAGCCTGTGCTGGCAAACATCGCAAGCAGTGGCAATAGATATAAGGTTACACTGCCTTGTAATAAAGCCTGTTCTTGCAAGCCAATCACCACCTCGTCGCCAGGCCGCACCGCCAGGCTGCTGGCCACACGCAGGCGGTTGGGGCGGTTGCCCATGGTTTGGGCGAGTGCGCCCACACCGCAGCTCCCGCGTGTGGCGCAGTGTCCGCACGCGGCGCTGCGTTGGGTTTCCACCCAAACCGCACCGGGTTCCGTTTTTATTACAATGCCGGTTTGTTCTAACATG
>DYPE01000016.1:3016-15555 GCA_020720085.1 Dichelobacter nodosus
CTTTGGCCATGATGGCGTGCAGCAGGGCTATGCGCACAAAGGATGCACCGCGCGCTTGGGTAAAATAGCCGTTGTGCGCTGAATTATTGAGTAGGTTGGCATATTCTTGCAGTTGGATTTCAGGGTTGAGCACCAAGGCATTGGGTTTCATGGACGCGATGGATTCAACGATATTGGGGCGCAATACTTCCTTGGAAACCAGCTCATGGACATAAATTACGTCAATACCTGGCAATACCGTGCGATTCACCCAGCCTGAGCTTTCGCGCGGATAGCGTTCGCTGACCAATTCTAGGCTTAATCCAGCTTGAGTAAGCTCTTCGCGTTGCCCTGGTTTGAATAAGGGATCCGCGTGATCCATAATTACGATGCGTTCCACCATGCGAGGAAATTTGGTGAGCAAGTATAAAAAGCTGCGAATGGTGCGCGTGTACGAAGGGTCGCCGTACACCGCGATGTGTAATGGTTTCGCCGGGTATTCGGCGAGCAATTCGGGCTGCCATTTAAAAATGGTGTACAAATCGGCCAGGGCATGGCTGGGATGCTCGCCAGAACCATTGCCTGCGTTAATAATGGGCACCGTGAAGTATTGCAGCATTTCTTCTAACACGCCGTCATGCTGGCTGAGCACAATGGCCAAATCGCTGTTGATGTTGCACAATTCTGCTACTTCTTGGTAGGCCTCTGTGCGATTGGCCATCAATTCCTGAATGGTTTTCTCAATATTGAGAATGGTGCCACCCATTTTCATCCACGCATAAATAAATGACAGGCGGATTTGTGGGCGGGTGTAGTCCAGAAATAGATTGCTCATAATTGAGCCAACCGGTAAGTGCGGAATGGGCAATATGCCTGATTCATAGCCAGCCGCCAATTTGAACAGGGCTAAGATTTCATCCACGTTGAACGGTTGGGCAGAAATGATGTGTTTATTGCGCAGCTCGCGCAGGACTTCGGTGTTGCCGGGCAAGGCGTGATACAGCGCAACAGCGCGTTCCGGCGCGGCGACTTCGTGCAATTGGCTGGCCGGCATTGCCGCTGGGATTTGAAATCGGCGGGTATTCATGCGGAAAAACACTCCATGCTGGTTAAACGACGGCGGATGAATGGCTAAAAATGCCAAAATGAATAAATCAATATACCCGATCCCTGGGCGGGAAACTCTCCACACTCAAGGGCTTCAAACGCACGGGCTTGTAGTCCAAGCGATTGTTTTCCTTGAAATACAGGGTGTGTTTTAGCCAGTTGACGTCATCGCGCCCGGGGAAGTCCTCGCGCGAATGCGCGCCACGGCTTTCTTGGCGCGCGTGGGCCGAAACTACGGTGGCCAACGCCACGTCCATCAAATTTTCCAATTCCAGCGCTTCGGCGCGGGCGGTGTTAAAAGTGCGGCTGTGGTCGCGGATGGCTGCGTCGGCCAAGCGTTTTTCTAATTCTATCATTCTCGCTACGCCTTCAGCCAACACCGCTTCGGTGCGGAACACGCCGCAGTATTTTTCCATCACGGCCTGCATCTCGCGGCGCAGTCCAGGTACGCTTTCGCTGCTGGCGCAAAATGGCCTGTCCCAGCGTGCCAGTCTGGCTAAAGCCGGTTCTATTGCTGCTTTTGGCAAGGGGCGATGCAGGCGCTGGTTACGCAATTGTTCGAGAATACGATTGCCCGCAGCGCGGCCAAACACCACAATGTCGAGCAACGAGTTGCCGCCCAGGCGGTTTGCGCCATGCACCGACACACAGGCGCATTCGCCCGCTGCGTATAGGCCGGGCATGATTTCTTCGGCAGTATGGCGTTCTGGCGCGACCACTTCGCCAAAACGGTTGGTGGGAATGCCGCCCATCATGTAGTGCGCAGTGGGGTAAACTGGCAATGCTTCGCGCGCTGGGTCGATGTGCAAAAAAGTTTTTGCCAATTCGGTGATGCCAGGCAGGCGTTTATGCACAATGTCCGCGCCCAGGTGGTCAAGCTTCAGCCATACGTGGTCGTGCTGCGGGCCGCAACCCCGGCCTTCATGCACTTCCGTGTAAATGGCGCGACTCACCACGTCACGGCTGGCCAAATCCAGCGCGTGCGGGGCGTAGCGCTGCATAAAGCGCTCGCCATGGCTGTTGATTAAATAGCCGCCTTCGCCGCGTGCGCCTTCGGTAATCAGCAAGCCTTTATGCGCGATGCCGGTGGGATGAAATTGGAAAAATTCCATGTCCTGCAACGGTAAACCTGCACGCACGCACATGCCCAGGCCGTCGCCGGTATTAATCAGCGCGTTGGTATTGGTGCGGAAAATTTGCCCAGCGCCGCCTGTGGCCAGCAGTGTGGCTTTGGCTTCAATAATCAATGGCTCGCCGCTTTCCAGCGACATCACCAGCGCGCCGAGAAAATAGCCGTCTGCGTCGCGCAGTAAATCTACTGCGAAGTATTCATTGAAAAAATGTGTTTTGGCACGTGCATTTTGTTGGTACAACGCATGTAACATCGCATGGCCCGTGCGATCCGCAGCCGCGCAGGTGCGCGCAGCTTGCTCACCACCAAAATTCTGGCTTTGACCGCCAAACGGGCGCTGATAGATTTTGCCATTGTCCAAACGCGAAAACGGCACGCCCGCGTGTTCCAGTTCAATCACCAGACGGCTGGCGCTACGACACATATATTCAATGGCATCTTGGTCGCCCAGCCAATCGCTGCCCTTGATTGTGTCGTACATGTGCCAATGCCAGTTGTCAGGCAGCACATTGGCCAGCGCGGCGTTGATGCCGCCCTGCGCCGCCACGGTGTGCGAGCGGGTGGGGAATACTTTGGACACCACCGCAACATTGGCCGCCGCACCAGCCAGTTGCAGCGCGGCGCGCAAGCCGCCGCCGCCAGCACCGATAATCAGCGCATCGAATTTTTTCCGCTGGGGCGTTGTTGTTGTCACGCTTTGCCTCCGCTTAGCACCAGTCCAAGCCAAATCCCACAGGCGGCAATGCCGAGCAGGCTCAGCGCCAGTGCGGTTACGCGCAGTTCCATGGGTTTGACATAATCCAAAATTACGTCGCGGATACCAATCCACGCATGAATCAATAACATCACAAAAAACAGCCCCCATGCCACCCTGGGCAAAGGCGCGAGCACCAGCGCGCGCCATTCGTGCGCGTTGGACGGCGGGAAGAACAGCAATACGCTGCCCAACCAAATAATAAAAATTAATAAATATAAAGCACTAAGCCGTTGCCACAGCCAGGCGCGCAAGCCATGCAAGGGACTGCTCATCGCCATGCCTCCACCGCCAATGCCAAGCCAGTAATGGCCACGCCAGCAGCCAAAGTCCACCAGGCTGAATGTGCGGCATTGGCCTTATCAATGCCAATTTCCATATCCAGCAGCAAATGGCGCACGCCAGCGACCATGTGATGCGCTAGCGCCCACAGTGCCAGCGCTAAACCCAGCCGCATCCATGGACGTTCCAGGTGTTGCTGAATGGCGTAAAATCCTTCTGGTGTCAGAGAGTATTCCAGCGCGCCAATGCCCAATGGCAGCAACAGCACGCACAACGCGCCGGTGATGCGGTGCAACATGGATACCCACGCGGCAATGGGAAAATGAATATGTAGCAACTGAAGGAAAACCGGTGGGCGTTTGCCATGGCGTGACAGGGCAATAGGTGATTTGTCATTAAACATTAGCAAGTTATCCCATTCAAGTCACTGGAATCCGCACCAGTCCGCGCGTGGCGTCCAGTCCTGGTACAAGCAACGGTTGATACACAGCCGCAATGCCGTGCGCGTGCAATTCCTCTTGTTCTGCGGCGTCGCGAAAGCCTTTCATGGCCAGCAGTTCGCCGCCCGGTTTGCACAGCGGTGCGGCTTGGCGGTAAAACGCCAGCAACGACCCAAACGCGCGGCACACGGCCTGATCAAAAAGTTCTTCAGGGACATATTGATCACAGCGGGCATGAATTGCGTGCGCGTTGGTAATGCCTAATTCAATAATGGCTTGCGTGACAAAACGAATTTTTTTCTGATTGCCATCCAACAGCACAAATTGTTGGTCTGGACAGGCCATGGCCAGCACCAAGCCTGGCAGGCCCGCGCCGGTGCCCACATCAAGCACGCGCTGGCCATGGGTAACCGATTGAATAGAAAGACTGTCTAACAAATGCAGGGACACCATGTCTTCCACACGGGTGAGCGCGGTGAGATTGTACGCTTGGTTCCATTTGCGCAATAGCTGTAAATAGCGCCACAGCCGTGTGCGCAAGGTTTGGGCGCAGTCTGCCAGCGCGCCTAAGCGTAATTCTGGCGGAAAATCCGCCGTAAGTTCATGGTTGGCCATGCGTGCGCACAATGCAACGGATGCCGCTGCGCAGTTTGCCTTCGCCATTGTCTACGCGGATGCGCACGGTGACTGTATCGCTGCCCGCGTCGGTGACTGGCGAAATAAAGGCAATTTTGCCCTGGGCGGTGGGCGTGGGATAACCGGGCAGTTCAATCTGCACGATTTGATCCACGGCCATAGCCACCGCTTCGGCGGTGGAGGCGTGAATCGTCACTTTCAGGGGATTTTCTGTGGCCACAGTCAGCACGTGGCTGTGTTGCCCGCCCACCAATTCGGCCTGGTCGCGCAATACTGCGGTGACAATGCCGTCAATCGGGCTACGCAAGATGCGGTTGTCAATCTGCGCTTGAATGCGCGCCATTTCGAGTTTCGCCACATCCAAATCCTGGCGCGCGGCCAGCACCGTGGCTTGCGCGGCTTCCAGTTCTGCGCGGGTTTGGCTGATTTCCTGCGGGCGGGCAATGCCTTTTTGCTCCAACGGCAATAACTTGTCCAACTGAGACTGGTGCAAACGCTGTTGCGCTTGCGCAGCCTGCATCCGACCCGTGGCCTGGCTACGTGCCCTGGCGGTGGCCAGTTCTGCTTCCAAATCGCGCGACAACAATTTGGCCAACAAGTCGCCTTTTTTCACCCGCGCGCCTTCACGCACCGCCACTTCGCCCAGCACGCCAATTTCCGGTGCCGCAACCTCAATTTCTTGATCCGGCTCGATAAAACTTTCGTAGTCTGTGGCCACAGCCATGGCAGGTAACAGCAGTAGCAACAACACGATTTTGTAATTCATAACGATGTCCGTGCACAAAGGGAGTAAACCAGCGGCGTTCTAGGGCGGTGTTAGTTTCACTCTGGGAAAATAGCAACCCATACCCCCAAGCCCTGAAAGGACGAAGTATGAGGAAAGTCAATCTATTATTTCGCCCCTTCAGAGCTTAGTTATAAACATACCCACTACCCAGGGCGCGATGTACTGAGCCTGTCGAAGTATTGCCCTGGGCTATATAGATTTCGCCCTTATCAGGGCTAACTTAATGGCAGTGATGTACCAGGTACAAACCCCGACTTGCTCAAGATGGCATCTCCGCCCAGGGTTTACTGTTGCGGTTGTTCCACCAGCGGCTGGGCGACGACCAGGCTTTCAATGGCGTCCATGAAATTCTTGCCCAGGGTATAAATATTCATATCGCCGGGCAGATAGCCACGCACGTTCTGATGTGCCGAAGCCAGCATTTTTGCCACTTCCACCTTAACATAAGCATCCGCGCCGGGTACTGCGTAAGCGCTCAATCTTAGCCGCTGCGCCTCGGCCTCCGCCTTACCGAATGCCAGTGTGCCTTCGGCTTCGAGCAAGCGGGCGTCGCGGCTGCCGGTGGCTTCTAGTACCAGTTTTTGCTGGTGCGCCTCGGCGTCGAGGATAACTTGTTTTTTTGCCGCTTCGGCCGCTAAGATGCTTTGTTGCGCTTCTTTTTCTGCATTCAAAATGCCCACCTGCTTGTCGCGTTCGGCTTCCACCACCCGCCGTTTCAAATCTGCCTGGGCTTCGGCCTCGGCGCGCAATGCCTCGGCCTGCGCGGCTTTGGTTTGTTCATCGGCCTTGAGTCGGCGTTGCATCGCCACCTGGCGCTCGGTGATCTCGCCGATGTATTTGGGATCGAGACGGATGCCTTCGATCACAAAGTTTTCCACGATAATCCCGCGCTGGCGCAATTCTCCCTGCGCATCGCTCAGGGAAAGAAAAATATCATTTTGCAGCTTGACCAGTCCCTCGCCGGAGTAGGCTTCAATGGCATTGCGCTTGGTCGCTTGATCTTTGACCACGCGCATGACCACCGGGCGTAGCAATTTTTCCTCGATATGGGTGCGTACGGTACGATGAATATCCACAACACGCTCCGGGTCAATGCGCCATTGCACATTGAGCGATACGTGCATGTCCTGGCCTTCCGAGGATTGCACCAGATAAGCGTCGCGCTCGCGGCCCTCGGCGAATTCGCCTTGCGCTTCGGTGCGGTCGTTCATCACGAACACCTGCAACGACAGCGGGTAGGTGTACATGGTCTGGGTAAAACCGGGGAACAAAAAATAGGTGCGGGCTGGACGCGGTTTTTCGTCCACCCCGCCAATCCAGGTTTCCAACACGCCGACTTCATTCCCCGCCACAGTTCCGAACTTGATCAGCAAGGGCATCAGCAAGAACAACAGAAACAACGTGCCTGCCCCGATCAGGGGCCAGAAAAAGTTCTGTTTGAACGAGGTGATGAGGCCCGGATTGCTTATCGTCAATTTGTCTGCCATGTGGATTCCTCTCCAATCAATTCAGTTAGTTAAAAAACACGCTCGAAAGGTGCCCATTTATAAGGCAACGGGCTGCCATTGTTCGTTGTGCCATTGCAATTGGCGATTGCATCCCATGCTGCTGCCATTGCCGACTTGGCCTGGTAGCGCTTGAATCACCACTTCGCCTTGGGCACGTAATTGTTGTATGGCTTGTGTTAATGCGGCCTCGCGTCCGGCGGGTGCCCAGATGGCTGAGGATGGAGAGGATGGGGAGGCTACGGTAAACGCCGCCAGGGTGTATAAATCCGTGCTAAAGCCTGTGGCAGGACGGCGACGACCAAAATATTCGCCAATGTGGTCATAACGCCCGCCATTGGCAATGGCTTCGCCATGGCCTGGTAGGTAAGCGCTGAACAGTACGCCCGTGTGGTAGCTGTATCCACGTAATTCTGCTAAATCAATATGAAAATCAACGCCATGTGTGGTAGCCACCAACTGCTCTAGCTCATCCAAAGCATCGTGCACACTGGCGTCAGCCTGGCGTAGTGTATCGCGGGCGTATTGCAAAGTTTCTACACCGCCATGCAGCCATAACAATTGGAGCAGCATTTCGCGCGGTGGGCCGGAAACGCCCCATTGCGCTAATTGCGCATACAATTCCGGTTCAGCGCGACGTTGCACGATGTCGAATAACAAGTGCTCCTGTTGAGCAGTCAGGCCAGCTTGCGCCACCAGCGCACGGTATATCTGCACATGGCCAAAGTCCAGATGAAATCCAGCCAAGCCAGCAATGCGCAGGGTTTCTTGTAAAAGTGCTAAAATTTCAGCGTCACTGGCTATACCGGCATGGCCGTACAATTCCGCGCCAATTTGCAGTTGCGAGCGCGAGCGCGCAAAGCCGCCGGGCCAGGTATGGAGTACCCGCCCGTAGTAGCACAGGCGAGTGGGTTCATCGCGTTTGAGGTGATGGGCATCAATGCGCGCCACTTGCGGTGTAATATCGGCGCGGATGCCGAGCAAACGCCCACTCACTGGATCGGTGAATTTGAAGGTTTGTTCTTCCAAATCCGCCGCACGCCCTACCAGCAAGGCATCGAGATATTCCAACAACGGGGGCGTGACCAATTCGTAGCCCCACGAGCGGTACGCATCCAGGATATTGCGGCGCAAGGTTTCCAAGCGCTGCGATTCGCCAGGCAAAGATTCCTGCACACCATCCGGTAACAACCAAGGATTAATTTGGGGCATGGGATCGCACCATGTACAGCAGCAAGAGTCCTAACATCATGCTGAAAAAACCAATCACGCGCAACGTGCGGTCATCCAGCTCAAAAATGGCGCGAAGGTTATCACGCCAGCCGCGCGGATGAAGGAAGGGATAAATCCCTTCCAAAATCATGACTAATGCCAGCGCGGCCCATAACTCATTCATTAGGCGTCAAGTGTCAATGCGCTGGCGCGCTGTCCTTGAAATATTGGAAAAATGCGCTGTCAGGTTCTAATACCAGCACATCGCCACGATTTTTGAAAGTCTCGCGGTATGCGGCCAAGCTGCGGTACAAGGCAAAAAATTCTGCATCTTTGCTAAAAGCTTGCGAATAAATCCGTGCCGCTTCGGCATCGCCGTGGCCGCGCAATTGCTCGGCTTCGCGCAGGGCTTCAGCCAACAGCACAACTTTTTGCTTATCTGCGTCCGCATGAATACGCACTGCCTCAGCACCGCCTTGCGCGCGCAGATCGCGGGCAACGCGCTCGCGCTCGGCGCGCATACGCTGATACACGGATTCGCTGACTTCTTTTGGTAAATCAATGCGTTTAATGCGCACATCTACCACTTCTATGCCGAATTGGCTGGCGCGCTCACTGGCTTCGGAAGTAATTTGCGCCATGATTTGGTTGCGGTCGCCAGACACTACATCGCGGATGGTGCGGGTGCCGAATTCACGGCGCAGCCCGTCGGCAATGATTTCTGACAGGCGTTGTCCAGCACGTTCTTCCTTGCCATGTACCGAGGTGTAAAACTTCACCACATCATTGATTTTCCATTTTACATAAGAATCAACAATGACATTCTTTTTTTCCTTGGTAAGGAAGCGCCCAGCTTGCGAGTCCAGGGTTTGGATGCGTTTTTCAAAGTAGAGAATGCGTTGAATAAAGGGTATCTTAAAATGCAGGCCCGGATTGTCTTCTACGCCCTTAACTTTGCCGAATTCTACCTTTAGTGCATATTGGGTTTGCTGCACGCTGTACAGGCTAAGCAATAGCGCTAAGATAACCAGCGCGGCTACCGCCAAAATTGGCGTTTTAATGGTGGAATTCATTAGCGTCCACTCCTTTCAGGTTGGCGACCGTCGCGATCCGGGCGGATAGTCGCAGCAGGGGTGGGACTGCCACTTTCCTCAGCCATACGCGCCGGATTGGTTTTTGCATCCGCTTCTGGTGCAGAAAATTGTGTCAATTTTTCCAAGGGCAGCATCAACAACGGATTGCCTTTTTCAATATCGACCAATACCTTACTGCTATTACCCAAAACACTTTGCATGGTTTCCAAATACATGCGACGGCGGGTTATATCTGGATTTTCTTGATACGCCGCCATCACGCTTAGGAAACGGTTGGTCTCGCCCTTGGCGTTACTGACTACCTGGGACTTGTAACCCTCTGCTTCCTGTACGATTCTATCTACCGCGCCCTTGGTCTGTTGCACTACTTCATTGCGGTAGGCTTCAGCGGTATTTTTTTGCCGCTCTTCATCCTCACGCGCCTTAATGGCATCCGCAAAGGCATCTTGCACTGCCTCTGGCGGCTGTGCGTCCTGCATGTTGACGCTATGTACCAATAAACCAGTCTGGTAGCGGTTCAAAATTTCTTGCAACAGCGCTTGCACTTTTTCCGCCGCTTTGGCGCGCCCGCTGGTGAGAATATCATAGATAGTCTCGTCGGTAGGCGGTTCTGCGCCATCCGCCACTGGCGGTTGCTCGGCTGCAACACGCTGGGGATCGTCCATGCGGCTCATGCCCACCACCTCGCGCAACGCGCTTTCCGTGGCCTGTTGCAAGGTGCTGTCAGGATCGCGCACATTGAACAGATATTTGTAGGCGTCATCAATTTTGTACTGCACCACCAATTCGATTTCCACAATATTTTCGTCTTTGGTCAGCATCAAGGCTTGGTGCCGCAAAGCGCGCACTTCATCGACATTGACTTTGATGACTTTGCCTACGGGTGCCGGAAAATACCAGTTTAAGCCTTGCTCTGTGGTTTTTATATATTTGCCAAAACGCATGACAATACCCTGTTCGGCTGGCTGCACAGTATAGATGCCAAATGCGCTCCAAATCACCAGTGCGGCAACCAGTAAGCCCGCAATCAGTACGGCGGGAATGCCATCGCCGCCAGATGGCCGGTGTGGGCGGCTGGGTTCGCCACCCTCGCCACCGTCATCGCCGCCGTGGTTGCCTTCATTGCCGCTGCCCCGGCCAAACAGGGTATTTAGCCTTTCCTGCAACGCCTTGGCAATTTCTTCCAAATCCGGCGGCCCATCTTTGTTGTCTTTACGCCCCCAAGGGTCCTTGTTATTTCCCCCCGGTTCATTCCAAGCCATGTATCGCTCCAGTCAGATTGAGTGTAAACAAGTGTAAACAGAGGTAGGTATGCTACGATGCTTTGCCACTGTCCGCAAGTTTTTGTCCCGCCATTTTGCGAGGGAACTTACGCCAGGCAGCACAAATCCCAAAAATATTCAATAAATTAGCTGTACACGGCAACGACCTGCGTCCTGTGCAACCGCTACGCGCGGCTTCTCATCAAGTGTAAAAATAGTAAGTTAATCCACAGCGCGCGGCTGGCGCGCCGTGGACAGGGGTTATTGCCCGCCGCGATGGCTGATTAATTCATCCACCACAGCCGGGTCGGCCAGGGTGGAGGTATCGCCAAGATTTTCCAGTTCATTGGCGGCAATTTTGCGCAGAATGCGGCGCATGATTTTGCCGGAGCGAGTTTTGGGCAGGGCAGGTGCCCATTGGATGATGTCGGGCGAGGCAATCGGGCCGATTTCGGCGCGTACCAGTTGCATCAGTTCTTTTTTCAGCACGTCCGACGGTTCAATGCCTTTGACCAGCGTGACATAGCAGTAAATGCCCTGGCCTTTGATGTCGTGCGGGAAGCCGACCACTGCGGCTTCGGCGACTTTTTCGTGCAGCACCAGCGCGCTTTCAATTTCTGCGGTGCCCATGCGGTGGCCGGAGACGTTGAGCACGTCGTCCACGCGCCCGGTGATCCAGTAATAGCCATCCGCGTCGCGGCGTGCGCCGTCGCCAGTGAAATAATATCCGGGATAATGGCTGAAATAGGTGTTGACAAAGCGGACATGATCGCCATACACCGTGCGCATTTGGCCGGGCCAGGCGCGGGTGATGACCAGGTTGCCTTGGCAGGGGCCTTCAAGCACGTTGCCGTCGTTGTCCACAATCGCCGGTGCCACGCCAAAAAAAGGTAGCGTGGCAGAGCCGGGCTTGAGCGCGGTAGCCCCCGGCATGGGGGTGATTAAATGGCCGCCCGTTTCGGTTTGCCACCAGGTATCTACAATCGGGCAGCGGTTATCGCCGACCACGCGGTAGTACCATTCCCACGCTTCTGGGTTGATAGGTTCGCCCACGCTGCCCAATACGCGCAGGCTGGCACGGCTGGTTTGGGTCACGGGCGCATCGCCTTCGCGCATTAGCGAGCGAATGGCAGTGGGCGCGGTGTAGAAAATATTCACTTGGTGTTTGTCGCACACTTGCCAGAAGCGCGAGGCGTCGGGGTAGGTGGGGATGCCCTCGAACATCAGGCTGGTTGCACCGTTGGCGAGCGGGCCGTAGACGATGTAGGAATGGCCGGTGACCCAGCCTACGTCGGCGGTGCACCAATATACTTCACCTTCTTGATAATCAAACACATATTTGTGGGTAATGGCAGTGTGCAGCAAATAGCCGCCGGTGGTATGCAGCACGCCCTTGGGTTTGCCGGTGGAGCCGGAGGTGTACAAAATAAACAGCGGGTCTTCGGCGTCCATGGCTTCGGCTGGACAATCCGCACTGGCATTGGCCATCAGCTCGTGATACCAGGCGTCGCGTGCGGCGTTCCACGCAATTTCGCCGCCCGTGTGGCGGATGACAATGGTGGTATGCACATTGGGACAATGTTCGAGCGCACGGTCGGTGTTAGCTTTCAGGCCGACGTGGCGTCCGCCGCGCAAGCCTTCGTCGGCAGTGATCACCACTTGGCAGTCGGAGTCGAGAATGCGGTCTTTGAGGGATTCGGGCGAAAATCCGCCGAACACCACGGAGTGCACCGCGCCAATGCGCGCGCAAGCGAGCATGGCCACCGCTGCTTCGGGAATCATGGGCATGTAGATGCACACGCGGTCGCCTTTTGTCACGCCGCGCGCTTTCAGCGCGTTGGCGAATTGGCACACTTCGCGGTGCAATTCGCGGTAGGTAATTTTTTTGTCCACGCTGGGATCATCGCCTTCCCAGATCAGTGCCACTTGATCGCCGCGCGTGTCCAGATGGCGATCCAAACAGTTGTACGCCACGTTGAGTTTGCCGCCCACAAACCAGCGGATGTGTACATTGTCGCGGAAACTCCAGTCCGACACTTGTTGCCAAGGGGTGAACCAGGTCAGAAATTGCTCGGCCTGCTCGGCCCAGAAGCCGTCAGGGTCTTGCAGCGAACGCTGGTACAACTCGCTGTAGCGTTGGGCGTTAATATGCGCGCGTGCGGCAATGGATTCAGGAACTGGATAAATTTTATCGTCCGGCATACGGATTCTCCTATGAGATTTAGTAGGTGGTTGTGGCGGATAAATTGTTAAATTACAGTAGGGGCGGCGGTTTATCCCCGCCCCAGCATGAGCGGCGGTTTATCCCCGCCCCAGCATGGACGGCGGTTTATCCCCGTCCATTTGTTA
>DYPE01000016.1:15655-35654 GCA_020720085.1 Dichelobacter nodosus
CGGCGGTTTATCCCCGCCCCAGCATGGACGGCGGTTTATCCCCGTCCATTTGTTAAGCCATAATATGAACCACCACTTGGCGTTGGCTGCGATGGCGGCGGTGCTCCCACAAAAAAATCCCCTGCCACACGCCCAGTGCTAACCGCCCGGCGACAATGGGAATGGCCACGCTGACTGCGGTGAGTGCGGATTTGATGTGCGCGGGCATGTCGTCTGTGCCTTCCACGCGGTGGGTGTACAGCGCACCGTTTTCCGGCACCAGGCGGTTGAGCCAATTTTCTAAATCATGCCGTGCAGTGGCATCGGCATTTTCTTGAATCAGCAGGCTGGCAGAAGTGTGGGGAATGAATACGGTGCATAAGCCTTCGCGTAGGGCGCTGGCTTGCACAACTTCGTTGATTTGTTGAGTGATTTCAAGCAATCCCTGACCGGGAACAGCGATGGTGAGCGTGGTAATGGCCATGATACATGCGTCCAGATAAAGTCCGTGCGGTTACGAGTAAATGGTTTTATGTTAGCGATTTTCTGCGGTCAGCAAATCCCCCCAGCGCGCTTGGCACAGCGCGGTGAGCACAGTGGCAGCGGTTTCGGTGCGCAAAATGCGCGGCCCGAGGGAAATGGGCAAAAATCCAGCCGTTTGCGCGATTTCAAGCTCTGCCGGAGTAAATCCGCCTTCTGGGCCAATCAACAGGCTGAGCGCAGCAAGCGGTTCCATCGGCAGGCTGGCAGGCCCGTTGGGCACAGCGATCAGGCGCGGCCCTGGCCATTCTAACGCCATGGCTGTGGGCAATGGCAAGGGGTCAGCAATGGCAGGAATTTCCGCACGACCGCATTGCTCGCACGCATGGATGGCGATTTGCCGCCAGTGGCGCGCACGGTTGGCCAACACTTCGGTTTGCACGCCTTGGCTGCGCGCGGTAATAACCGGCACAATGCGGCTTACGCCCAGCTCCACGGTTTTTTGCACCATCCAATCCATGTGCTCGGGCCGGGCCAGTCCTTGCAAAATTTGCAGCCGCAACGCGGATTCACGCGCGATGGGCATTGGTTCGCCCAACTGCACGGTGGCGCGGTTGCGGCTGAATTCAGCCACATGTGCGTGAAATTCTGCGCCCTGGCCGTTGAATATCGCAACGATGTTGCCAGCGCGCAGGCGCAGTACGCGGCCCAAGTAATGGCTGGCCTCGGCGTCCAGCACCACTTGCGTGTGCGCGGCCAAGGGTTGCGCGACAAACAGACGCGGGACATCCATAATTATAAGTGTGTCCTGGACGTGCCGCTTGGCTGGAGAGGCGGCATGGGCAATGGCTTGGGCATAAATTCTTCTTCCGCTTTGCCGTCACGCAGCATTTCCTCGGTGGGTTGCGGCGGCGGGTTGCCGCGCGGAAAAAATGCCATATCTACCCGGCGGTTGCGGCGGCGGTCGGTTTTTTGCGCATTATCCGCCACCGGGCGATCTTCGCCGAAAAATTGCTGGTGTATGCGCGTGTTTTCCACGCCGCGCCGCACCAGATAAGCTGCCACCGCTTGCGCACGGCGACGGCTGAGCGATTGGTTATGGCTGGATTTGCCTGTAGTGTCAGCGCGCCCAGACAACAGCACTTCAACGTGCGGGCTTAAGGTCAGAATATCGGCAACACGATCCAATTCTACCTGCTGATCCGCGCGGATTTTGGCGCTGTCAAAATCAAATAGCACACCGCTTTGCCAGCCCCATTGCATCCCGGCAGGCGGCTTTTCCGCGTAATCGCGCGCGTTTGCTGTTGCGCTAAACACAGCGCACAGCAGCAGGAACCAATGTAGCGCGCTCATGATGGTTTGTCCGCAGCAGGTTTGTCCACCTTATCGCCCGCCAGCACGGGTTTATTGGGCTGCGCTGGTTTGTCCGGCAATGCTGGTTTATCCGGCTTGGGCGCTGGCAAGGACGCGGATGACTTGGCCATGGGCGAGGCCAAGATGGGCGCGCCTTTGGTGGCTGGGTCGATTTCCGTGACATGCACAAATTTGCCGTTAATTTCCGCGCCCAGCTTAATTTCCAGCAAATTGTAGTACACGTTGCCCATCACCTTGGCCTTGGGGGCTAGTTCCAGCGCTTCGCTGCAATATACATCGCCATGCACCGTGCCATTCAAAATTAAGTTGGGCACATGAATTTCACCATGCACCGCGCCGCTTTCGCTGATGGCCAGCACGCAGTTTTGCCCGCCTTCCTGAGTTTTGACATTGCCGCGCACCACGCCGTCAATGTGCAACACGCCGCTAAAATAAATATCGCCTTGCACTTCCGTGCTCATGCCAATGAGGTTATCTATAGTATCGATTTTGCGTTTTTGCGTTTTGCCGCCCCACATGGATGGATTCCTTATTTTTTAACACTGAAAAAAACACTTTTTCCAACCGACAATGTACCTTCTCGCGGATGGCAAGGCAAGCAGAACCCGCGCTGGCCATGGCCCGATATGCGCAATTGGCTTGGAAAAATTGGTGTATCGTACTGTTGTGTCCTATACTTGCACAAGGGAATGTAATTCAATTGTAAAATTTAGTGGGAATACCAAAAACGCCCGTGCGGAAACGCTTTCCGTCATCGTACACTGCCCTCATGGCGGTGTGATCTGTTGTTGCCACAACGGAAAACCTATATGTTCAGGAGGAACTTATGGCCGTTGAGTTATTTAATGACGGCAATCACAAATGTATCGCCTTTTATGATTTGGTCGCGGGCGATGGCGTGCAGGCCAACCAATTTTTGGTTCTCAATGGCGAGCATTCGGCGATTATCGATCCCGGAGGGGATTTGATTTATAACGACTTATTTGTACAATCTTACCGCTATTTGTTCACCAAAAACCTAGAATATGTCATTGGCTCCCATCAAGACCCGGACATTATTTCCTCGCTGGGCAAATGGCTGGTGGGCAGTGATTGCAAAATTGTGGTACCCGAGTTATGGCGGCGCTTTATTCCGCATTTCGCCTCAGCCAACGCGGCAGTGAGCCGTATTATTGGCATTCCCGACAAGGGTATGGATATTCTGTTGGGCGATATGGCGCTCAAGGCGTTGCCTGCGCATTTTTTACACTCAGAAGGCAATTTCCAATTTTACGATCCCGTGTCCAAAATTCTTTTTTCCGGCGATATGGGGGCCTCTGAGGTGTTTGTGAATGTCAATAAACCGCTGACAGAAAATTTTACCGATCATATTCAATACATGGAACGGTTTCACAAACGCTACATGAGCAGCAACAAAGTATGCCGTTTCTGGGTCAACATGGTACGCCCCTTAGACTTGGAATGGATTGTGCCGCAGCATGGTCGCGCGTTCAAGGGGCGGGCGATTATTGATGATTTTTTGAATTGGATAGAACAGTTACCATGCGGAGTAGATTTGATGACCCAAGATCACTATAAAATTCCGACCTCTTGTTTTGTAGAACGTATCAGCCACTAGCCGTGTTTCCCGCTCGCAATGTTGCCAATCTCGCTATGAATGCCTTAGCCGCCCCACCTCTGCCCACGCAATTATATTTGCCCGAACAAGTTATTGAATTAGATCGTCGCGCTGCTGTGCAACACATGCCCTCTTTAGGGCTGATGGAGCGTGCAGGCACGGCTGCATTTCAATTGTTGCGCACGCGCTGGCCGCACGCCAAGCGCATCACTGTGCTGTGCGGCAGTGGCAAAAACGGCGGCGACGGTTACGTAGTGGCCCGCTTGGCGCGGATTGCTGGAATGCAAACTCAAGTGCTGGCTTTGGCTGACGCGGACAAATTGCGCGGCGATGCCCGTACTGTGCACAATTATTACTGTCAGGCTGGCGGCACGGTGATTGACGCGCCCATGGCGGATAAAGAATTGGATTTTCTCCTGGAATATTCCGATGTAGTGGTGGATGCCTTATTGGGCACGGGCCTGAACCGAGCGGTGCGCGGACGTTGGCACAGTGTGATTCGTGCGGTGAATGACCATACCAAACCGGTGCTGGCGGTGGACATTCCTTCGGGTCTGCATGGCGGCAGCGGCGCAGCACTGGGCATTGCAATGGAAGCGGACGCCACCATCACCTTTCTTGGCTTGAAGCCAGGCTTATTTACAGGCACGGGACTGGATTGCCGGGGCGATTTATATTTCGATAATTTGGGCTTGCCAGACACTTGTTATCAAGGTGTGCCTGTGCACGCTTGGCGGCTGGATGCCAATAGCCTGGTTGGAGGATTGCCGCAACGGCGGCGCAATGGGCATAAGGGCAATTATGGCCATGTATTGGTGATTGGCGGCGATCATGGCTATACCGGCGCGGCGCGGTTGGCCGCCATGGGCGCGGCGCGCGCGGGCGCGGGCTTGGTGTCCATTGCTACCCGCGCCGAACATGCGCATCTGCTCACGCTTGCCACGCCAGAATTGATGTGTCATGGCGTGGAAACGCCAGAAACCCTGGCCCCGCTGTTGGAAAAGGCTGATGCTGTGGTGATTGGCCCGGGTCTGGGCCAATCGCCGTGGGCGCAAACCTTATTGGCAGAAACTGCGGATGTGCGCAAACCCGTGGTGGCAGACGCGGATGCGCTGAATTTAATCGCCCGCTTTGGTTGGGACGGGATACGCCTGGAAAATACCGTATTCACGCCCCATCCCGGCGAAGCTGCACGGCTGTTGCAACGGGACACTGCCGCTGTGCAAGCGGATCGCATTCACGCCGCGCACACCATCATGGATCGTTTTGGCTGCGTATGCGTGCTCAAGGGGGCTGGCACCATCATCAGCGCACCGGATGAAACGCCATCGATCTGTAGCGCAGGCAATCCGGGCATGGCCTGCGGCGGATCTGGCGATGTGTTGGCTGGCGTCATTGGTGCGCTGATTGCGCAGGGCGCGGATGTGCGCCAGGCTGCCAAACTGGGCGTGTGTCTGCACGCCCATGCGGGCGACTTAGCGGCAGCAAGCGGCGAACGCGGCATGACGCCGGACGACATTCTCAGCCACCTACGCCAATCCGCCAATCCGCATGGGCGGGGATAAACCACCGCCCCTACCGTTGTAATCGGTTGGAGCCAATCCGCCAATCCGCATGGGCGGGGATAAACCACCGCCCCTACCGTTGTAATCGGTTGGAGCCAATCCGCCAATCCACATGGGCGGGGATAAACCACCGCCCCTACCGTTGTAATCGGTTGGAATATACATGGAGCTTGAAAAACAACCCTTATTCGCCGCCGCAGTGCGCGAAACCTGGCGCGCGGGCTATGGCTTGGCACAACTGCGCGCTGATATTTTGGCTGGCATCACTGTGGGCGTGGTCGCCATTCCGCTGGCGATGGCCTTGGCCATCGCCGTGGGCGCGCCGCCGCAGCACGGTCTGTACACTGCCATAGTGGCTGGCATCGTTATCGCCGTGAGCGGCGGATCGCGCTACAACATTTCCGGCCCCACGGCGGCCTTTGTGGTGATTTTGCTGCCCATCACCCAGCACCACGGCATGGGCGGGCTGCTGATTGCAACCATCCTCGCTGGATTCATGCTGCTGTTTATGGGGCTGGCGCGCATGGGGCAATTCATTGAATTCATTCCCTATCCAGTCACCAGCGGCTTCACTGCTGGCATAGGCGTGGTCATTGCCACGTTGCAAATCAAAGATTTTTTTGGCCTGGACACGGGCGTGCTAGACGGCCACTATGTGCACAAACTCGGCGTATTGCTGCACGCCATCCCCACCAGCCACGCGCCAGATGTTGCCATTGGTATGTTTACATTGGCCGTGTTGTTGCTGTGGCCGCGCTTACGCATTCCCATTCCCGCGCCATTGCCTGCGCTATTTTTTGCCGCATTGGCCGCATGGCTGGGACACCTGTGGCTGGCGGATTTTACGCCCATCACCATTGGCGCGCGGTTTAGCTATGAAATCAATGGCCAAATTGGCCATGGCATTCCGCCGTTGCCGCCGCATTTTTTATGGCCCTGGCAACTGCCGGACGCCAACGGCAATCCGGTGGGATTATCCTTTGATCTCATCCGTACTCTGCTGGGCAGTGCCTTTGCCATTGCCATGCTCGGCGCGATTGAATCCTTGCTGTGCGCGGTGGTATCCGACGGCATGACCGGCACACGCCACAATCCCAACGCCGAATTGGTGGGCCAAGGCTTGGGCAATATTATTGCGCCATTTTTCGGCGGTATTTCCGCTACCGCAGCCATTGCCCGCACCGCCACCAACATCCGCGCTGGCGCGGTGTCGCCGGTGTCTGCGGTTGTCCATGCCCTGCTGGTGTTGGCAGTAATCCTCAGCCTAGGCCCGTGGCTGTCTTATGTGCCCATGGCCGCCTTGGCCGCGCTGTTGTTGGTGGTGGCGTGGAATATGAGCGAGTTGCCGCATTTCCTGCGCCTGATTAAAATCTCCCCCGCCAACGACGTGGCCGTATTGCTGGCCTGCTTTAGTCTCACCGTGCTATTTGACATGGTGGTCGCCGTGATTGCTGGGCTGGTACTGGCTGCGATGCTGTTCATCCGCCGTATGGTGGAATTGACCGGGGTCAGCATGTTGGATCGCCACGAACACCCGCATTTGGCCAATTTACCGGAACACATCGCCATTTACGACATTAACGGCCCATTATTTTTCGGCGCAGCGGAAAAAGCCATCCGTATTTTGCGCGTCACGGACCAACGGGTGCGCGTGGTCATTCTGGATATGGCCGATGTCAGCATGATGGACATTACCGCGATTTTGGCCTTGGCGTCCATCCTCAAACAACTCAATGAAAGCCAGATGTTAGTCATCATCAACGCGCTGGATGCCAAACTGATTCTACGTTTGCGCAAGGCAGGCATTCGGCGGCGGCAAGGACAGTTATTATTTTCACGCAATTTAGAAGAAGCCGTGGCGCGTATTGCGCAAGCAGAACGTGTAGCACAGCAAGGAGAAAGGGATCATGGCCCCGCCTAACGTCTTAAAAGTCTTAATAGTTGATGACCAAGAGGAAAATATTGGTATTTTATACTCACTGTTGCAAGAACACACCGACTACCAAATCCTGGTGGCCAGCAATGGCGCAACTGCGCTGGAAATCACGCGCAGTGAAATGCCCGACATTGTGTTGTTGGATATTATGATGCCAGACATCAATGGCTTTGACGTGTGCCGGGCGCTCAAAGCCGACGAGGATACTGCCAAAATTCCCATTGTGTTTCTCAGCGCATTGGTTGAAACCGAACATAAAATCGAAGGCTTTGACGTTGGCGGCGTGGATTACATTACCAAACCGTTCCAACATAAAGAAGTGCTGGCCCGGGTGCGCACGCATTTGAGCATTGCTGGGCTACAACAACAATTGCGCGAACAAAATGCCCAATTGGACGCATTTGCGCACACCGTGGCGCATGATTTGAAAAACCCCCTGCACGGCATCACCGGCAACGCCGAGTTGGCGCTCATCGCGTGCGAAAGCGATGACATTTCAACCATTCGCGATGCACTGTTCAATATTCGCAAAATCGCCAACCATGCGGCGGACATTATTGAATCTCTGCTATTGTTGGCAGGCACTTCCCGCTCTCAGGAATTGTATTTAGACGGTTTTGACATGCGCATGGTGGTAGACTCTGCGCTACAACGGGTAGAATTCATGATCAAGGAATACGGCGCACGCATTTCCGTGCCCAATGAATGGCCCTTTGCCATGGGTTATCCGCCTTGGACCATTGAAATTTGGAGCAATTATCTCACCAACGCCTTAAAATACGGGGGGCAACCGCCGGAAATCGAATTGGGCGTGGACGAAATCCACGATGGCACGCGCTTTTGGGTACGCGACAATGGCCCTGGCCTGAGCGTCGAACAACAAGCCAAACTGTTCGTGCCATTTTCCCGCTTACACACCGACCGTGCCAGCGGTCACGGCTTGGGCTTGAGCATAGCCCGCCAAATTGCTGAAAAAATGGGGGGCCGTGTCGGCGTGGAAAGCACACCTGGTCAAGGCAGCTTATTTTTCTTCGTGCTGCCGCGCTATGTTCCCGCGCCAGTGGACACTCATTTTTTAGCCGAATATTGCGGGCAAAGGCAGTAGGCAGTCAATTGTGGGCAGCCAATGCAGTCAACAAAGAACTACCTACTATTCACTACCCACTATCCATACGTTACAGGAGAAACCAAGGTGATGAAACAAAACAGAACATGGATGTTTATGCTGTTATTGATTCCTGGGCTGGCAACCGCCAAATTCTATAAATGGGTGGATGCTGAAGGCAATGTGCATTACGATCAAAAACCGCCGCCTTCACAAATGCAGGGCGAGGAAGTGCGCATACAGCCCAAAACGTCGTTTGGCGAAGCACCGCCACCGCCTACCGTAGCCGAGGAACCGCCTAAGCCGGAAGAAGGCCAAACCGAGACGGCAGAGGGAGAAAAATCGCCCCCTCCCGCCACGGGTCTATCGCCGGAAGAATTAGCAAAACGCAATTGCGAGCAAGCCAAAGAAAATTTTGCCTCGTATAACAATAATAAACGGGTCGCTGTGCCTGGCGCGGATAACGCAGTGCGCGAGTTAAACGAAGAAGAACGGCAAGCCAAAATTAAAGAAGCGCAAGGTTATGTGGATCGATTTTGCAAATAATTCCGGCCCGTTGGTGTTGGGATTGGGCAATTATTTGCTGCGCGACGAAGGAGTGGGTATCCATGCCCTGCAAGCGTTGCAAGCCTTGCCGTGGCCAGAAAGTGTGACCTTGCTTGATGGCGGCACAGTTGGCATGGAACTGTACACGGCGGTCACTGCGGCGCAAACGCTGATTGTTCTTGATGCGGTCGTCACGGGCGCGGAACCAGGCACGCTCGTGCATCTGGCTGGGGAGGAAGTTCCTGCACGCTTTGGCTTGAAAGTTTCGTTGCATCAAAGTAACTTAGCGGATGTATTGGCGGCTGTCCGCCTGGCAGGGCGTATGCCACTGCATTTGCATTTGCTGGGCATTGTGCCGGAGAACTTGCGGCTGGGCGTGGAATTGTCGCCGGTTGTGGCGGCGCGGTTGCCAGAATTGGTGGCATTGGCCCGCCAAATGGCACTGCAATATGGGGCTGGCGTACATCCTGCATAAATTTATGTGCTACCCCGCCCCGCTGGATGGGAAACCGAATTTATTTTGAACGTTAAAAGCCCTTGCTGGAGTACGCGGCTATGTTTGTAGAATATCTTTTTACAATGGATGACAACAGCGTGTTGCGCTACCGCGTGGAATACGAACGCCACCGCGAAGCGCAACTGGACCCTGAAAAATACCCAGCATGGACATTGTTGGGCTTTCACCAATGCCCCAATTGCCCCTTGTCCCTGCAAGAATACTCACATTGTCCAGCAGCGATTGATGCGCAAGAGATTGTTTTTGGATTTAATGCAGTGCTTTCTTGCAAAGCCACCACCATTCAAGTCAAAACGCCAGAGCGCGAATACCAGAAATACACCGACGCGCAAACTGGCTTGCGTGCACTGATCGGCTTTGTCATGGCCAGCAGTGAATGCCCAATTTTGGCCATGATGCGCGGCATGGCGTATTACCATTTGCCCTTTGCTTCGCTGGATGAGGCGGTATACCGGATTGCCTCATCGTACCTGCTCAGCCAGTATTACCACATGAAAAAAGGCCATGAACCTGATTTTGAATTCAAAGGGTTAAAAAAATACTTCCAAGAAATGCAAACGGTCAATTCCAATTTCCTTGAGCGCATTCGCGATGGCTGCCAGGCGGATTCTAATCTGAATGTGCTGGCCACGCTCTTCACCATTTCCTCCATGCTGTCGCTATCGCTGGAACGGCATTTGCGCACGCAAGAGCCGTTGTTTGACAACTCCGCACTGTTGGCCAAATGGCAAAATAACGGCACCGCTACGCCTGAGCCTGAAGGGGAAGTCATTCGTCGGGTGCATTAGCTTGTTGTGACCACCTGGTTCAGGCAGATTTCAGCCATGCGCGTAGGAAATGACTGACGATTTGCCCCAAATACGTCATTAAATCCGTGGCCATGCCGTTGTGGTAGCGCGCCACATCCTGGCTTGCCAGCGCCAGCAACCCGCGCGGCTCGGGCACAGCGAGCGGAATCAGAATGGCAGAACCAATTTTCTCGTTAGGAAATAGATAGGCGGCTTGCGGTGGCGCAAGCCGTCCGCACACTGGCTGGCTGGCTTCCAGTACATTCTCAAATAATTTATACACCTGCGCATCATACTCCGCGAATTCGCTACGTTCCCCCGCCAGCGACGATGCCACACCAAAAATACGCGCTGCGACAAAATCCGTGGCAAGTTGCTCATGCAAATGACAATACAGCGCGTCAAAAAATGCACCGATGTCTGTGCGCACATCCACCAGCGCCACAATCAACTGCTGAATGCGTTGTTGAATGCGTTCATTGGCGGCGGCGGCTTCGATCAGGTGTTCTAACTTACGGTTTAATTGGCGGTTTTCTTCACGCAATACGCGCACTTGGTATTCTGCCAATGGAATTGCCGCCCCCGCGTGGCGGGGCAAGTACAAATCTTTGAGCAGCGCCTGGCGAGTGAGAAAAAAGTCTGGATGCTGACACAGGTATTCTTCTATCAAGGCATCCTGCGCTTCTTCTGTTTTGGCTTCTCCAGTTTTTTTCACAGTTCTATCTCCCCTTCAAACACCGTTTGTGCAGGCCCAGTCATCCATAGCGGCTGGCCTGGCCCAGCCCAAGCAATGTGCAATTCTCCGCCTGGCAGACACACCGTGGCCTCATCGGCCAGTTCACCCCAGCGCATCGCCAGTGCCGCTGCCGCGCAGGCGGCAGAGCCGCAGGCCAGGGTTTCGCCTGTGCCGCGCTCGTATACGCGCAAGCGGGCGTGGTGGCGGTTTTCCACTTGCAAAAAACCCACGTTTACCCGTTGCGGAAAAGCTGGATGCGATTCTAATGCTGGCCCAAGTTCAGCCACCGGCGCGCTGTCCACGCTGTCCACGCGCAGCACAGCGTGCGGATTGCCCATAGAAACCGCGCCAAATTGCACCGTTTGCCCGCGCACTTCGAGCGAATAATGCAAGGCTTCTTGCGCCACGAGCAGGGGAATTTGCGCGGGAGTAAAATTGGGCG
The DNA here is from genome assembly GCA_020720085.1 of Dichelobacter nodosus. Taxonomy (GTDB): domain Bacteria; phylum Pseudomonadota; class Gammaproteobacteria; order Beggiatoales; family Beggiatoaceae; genus DYPE01. Next base: position 26,742 of record DYPE01000016.1, read on the forward strand.
CGCCCATGTTGACGCACACTAGGCCATTTGCCAACACAGTCAGCACCATGCGACCCGCACGGGTACGCACCGGAATCTCGGTCTGTTGGGTGAGCTTTTTATCTACCACGAATTTAGCAAAGCAGCGCGCGCCATTGCCGCATTGGTGGACTTCGCTGCCATCCGCATTAAAAATGCGGTAGCCAAACAATACATCCGCAGTGGGCGGTGCTTCCACCAATAAAATTTGGTCACACCCTACGCCAAAACGGCGATCCGCAATCTGGCGCACTTGCGCGGCGGTCAGCGCCAAAGCTTGGCGCGTGGCGTCCACCACGACAAAATCATTGCCCAGGCCGTGCATTTTAGTAAACACCAGCTTCATTGCGTCACTCGGGGTAGTCGTGGTATTCGCCAGCATGAAGGATGCCAGCAAACATGCCTGTCGGTACATTTGGGTAGGCATCGTAATGGTATAACAGGCATTTTTTTTGAATTTCCGGCTCTAAATGATGAATCAGATTGGAAATGTGCGGATGTACGCCAGAAGGATAGGCTGAAGTCTCACAATCCATGTAAATGCGATTAGCACGCCGGTACAGGGCTTCCAATTGCGGCGGCATCATGTACAGCGTGTCGGTGGGCATGAGGATGTGATAATTGCCAGAATGTTCCAAGCTGATGCCGTAACTGGCCATTTCCTCCGTGCTGGAAATTACGTGCATGGCAAAAATAGGTGTCATGGTCCAATAGTCGTGTTCGCCATCTTGAAAAATTTGCGACACAATTTTGCCATCTTCCTGCTTGCCAATGACATGGATGTCAAAATACGTTTCCAAGCGCACATCAGGCACACCTTGCACCGTGTCCAACCCAGGCCCCACCGCACGTTTGAGCGGTTCGAGCACCTTGCGGTGAATGAACAAATCCGGCTTGGCATTGCCCGGTGGAATCGGCCATTCGCGGTGTTCTAAAAATAATTTATTCGCAATAAATTGGCCTGCAAGCCATTCTTTTTTGCTGGGCGTGTAGCTCGGCGTGAACAATGTCACTAAGCCGAGATATTCCATGCCGCCGATGTGGTCGTTGTGCGGATGGGAAATATACACCCCATCAATATCCAGCGCGCTTAAGCCTAAGTCTTTCAGCGCATGGCGAATATCACCGCCAACATCGACCAGCAGGCGGTAAGGGCGAGTACCGCGTTTGTTCAGCATGTCGAATTCTAGTAAAAAATTCGATTGCCAGCGCGGCGCGTATAGCTGTTGTGCATAGTGGCGAATTTCTTGCGCCAGGCGTTGTTTAGAAAGGCTATCCCCGCCGCTAGACAGCGTTTCTAACATTTCCTGTAAGCGCGCGATAGGAATCGCTTCCAGGTATTCTCCAGTGGCAAAGGCGGAGTTGACTCCTAATGCAGTAATTCTCATAGTTCCCCCTACGGTTGGCTGCACTAAGTATACCGCATTTGCCACTTGTCACAGCATGGGCGAACCTATGGCGATGTACTGCGCTTGCCGAAGGGCGAATTGAAGGCAATGGATGCGCGCGCTGTTGGACACCGTTTGTCATAGGCTCTAAAATCTGCACCTCACCAGCTCGATAAGGGGCCTATCATGCGTTTTGCGATTTCATCACAATGGTCTGCCCGGGCAGCGCTAGCCAGCGCGCTACTTTCCCAGCGCTGGCATTTTTTTCGCCGCCATGGCATTTACGCCTTTGCAGCGCTTTTTGTGTTGATTAGTTTAGGGATTACTACTACCACGCTGCTGTACCTTACCGAACAGCGCTTGAATGAATTCCGTGCGCATGACAAAGCCTTGATGGAGACCGCCATCCGCCATACTGCGGAACAAATTCAGCGGCAAAGCGCAGACACAGCGCATATTTTTGAATGTTTTCTCGCCCGCAATCCGCACTGGGCAACCGCCTTGCGCGCACAACCCGACCTCGCGGTGCGTGATGAATTGGCAGGCCATCTGGCAGGCTATTTGCCCAACATATTTGCTGTGCGCTGGCTGCCCGAGATTCCGCCCAAGCTGGCCAACTACTGGCGCGCACGCCAGGCGGCTGGGGCAAGAGCCATGGCGTTTTTGCTTGATGCGGAGCAGAAATTATTGCAATGGTACATTGCTCCTGCCTACGGCGGCGTTCCCGCCTACGGCGGCGTTCCCGCCAGTGGCGCGGCTGGCGTATTTTTGCTCGAATTGCATCCACAGGCAGCGGGCTTGCCCAATATTGCCAGTGCGGCGCAAGCCTTGCCCTTCCCGCTGGTGTTGGTCAACCGCTTGCAGCCGGGGCGGATTGAAGCGGTGTTGGCGGGCCACGGCGGCGTTCCCGCTCATGCGGATTTGACGCTAGACAGCGGGTTGTCCGCCGATGAAAACCGCAGCCTAGCTTACGCAGTGGCCATCCCTGGCACAACGTGGAAAGTGGGCGCGCTGATCAACGAATCGCCGTACCAGGCGCAATTATGGCAACTGTGGAAGGAAACTTTGCTGGTGGTGGTGCCATTGTTGGCCAGCAGCTTAGCTTTGCTGGCGTTCATCCGCCATGAAACCAGCCGCCGCGCCATTTCAGAAGCCATTTTGCGCAACCGCCAGGAACAAATGCAATTGCTGATGGACTATGTACCTTACGCTGTGCTAATGAAGGACGGCCAAGGACGCTGGCTAGAGGCCAACCAAGCAGCATTACAAATGTTTGGCCTGCAAAAGGGCTGGCATGGGCGCACGGATCATCAAATCGCCGAATTCGCGCCGCGTTACCGCGACATGTTACAAGCTTGCTCACAAACGGATGAAGAAGCATGGGCACAGGCGGAAAATTATCACTATGAGCAGCATTTTGCGGTTACAGACGAAGCGCTACGCATCCTAGATGTAACGAAAATCCCGCGCTATCAACCCACGGGTGAGCGCAAATTGCTCGTCACGGTTGCCTCGGATATTACGGCACGCAAACATTATGAAAACGCATTGTACAATGAAAAAGAGCGCGCCTTTGTCATTTTGGCAGCCATTACCAACGGCGTGATCAGCTTGGACACCGAAGGCCGGATTGCGTACATGAATCCCGTGGCAGAACGGTTGACCGGATATTATTTAAATATTGCCATTGGCATGAAAATAGAAGATATTTTGTCATTGTACGATGAAAATACCTTACGCCCGCTGGCCGAACATCCGGCGCGCGAATGTTTGCGCTTGGGCAAATTAGTGCTGTGCGAAGGCCATGCCACCTTCTCACGCAGTCAGCAAACCCGCGCCTTGCTGGAGGAAACCATTGCGCCGTTACGCGATCCGCATGAGCAAGTCACGGGCGCGGTGCTGGTGCTGCATGACGTGACCGACAGCCGCAAAATGGCGCAGGCCCTGGCGTTCCGCGCCAGCCACGACACTTTGACCGGACTGATGAATCGGGATGAATTTGAAAACCGCGTCAAAAAAATTCTGGAAGACAGCACCGCGCAAGCGGTATTTTGTTATTTGGACTTGGATCAGTTCAAGCTAGTGAACGACACCTGCGGCCATGTCGCGGGCGACAATTTGCTCGCACAACTGGCCTTGCTGCTGCAACAACATTTGCCACCGCCGCATTTGCTGGGACGCCTGGGCGGCGATGAATTTGGCGTGCTGCAAGTACAGGTATCCTTGGAAGAAGCCAAACGCATCGCCGAGAACCTGCGCGAAGCAGTCAGCAATTACCGTTTCATGTGGGAAACCCGCATTTTCAACATTGGCGTCAGCATGGGCGTGGTGGATGTGCGCGACATTGGCAATGATTTTACTGCCATTTTAAGCGCAGCGGACAGCGCGTGTTACGCCGCCAAGGATCGCGGGCGCAACCGCATTCATATCTATCATCCGCACGACAGCAACCTAGCATTCCGCCACACCGAAATGGAATGGATTTCGCGCATTCACAATACGTTTGAAGAAGGCCGCTTTCACCTATTCCGCCAACGCATCGCGCCATTGCGCGTCGATTTGCCGCAAGGCGATCATTATGAAATTCTGCTGCGCATGAAGGATGAAAACGGCAAGTGGGTATTGCCCACCGCATTTCTATCCGCAGCCGAACGCTATAACCTCATGCCCACCTTTGACCGCTGGGTAATTCGCAATACTTTTATGCAGTTACAAATGCACCCGCGTATGCTGGATGAACTGGCCTGTTGCAGCATCAATTTGTCTGGCCAAAGCCTATCCGACGAACTATTCTTAGATTTTATTAATGAACAATTCGCCGCCTACGCCATTCCGCCAGAAAAAATTTGCTTAGAAATTACCGAATCCGTAGCAGTCACACGCATGAACGACGCGCTCACCCTAATCCATCATTTGCGCGACCAAGGCTGCCTATTCGCGCTGGACGATTTTGGCACAGGATTTTCTTCCTTTAGCTACCTTAAACAATTGCCGGTGGATTATTTAAAAATCGACGGTAGCTTTATTAAAGACATTCTCTCCAATCCCATTGACCACGCCATGGCCGAAGCCATTCACCGCATCGGGCGCGTGATGGGGTTGCGCACTGTAGCTGAGTATGTTGAAAATCAAGACATTATGCGTTTATTGCAAGAGATGGGCGTGGATTATGGCCAAGGATTTGGCATTGAAAAACCCAGACTATTGGCGTGAACGCGCGGATGAAAATCGCGTTGGGCGTGGAATACGATGGCAATGGTTTTTCCGGCTGGCAATACCAAACTGGCGTGCGCACAGTGCAAGCTTGCGTGGAAACCGCACTGACCAAAGTGGCCGATCATCCGGTCACGGTCATTTGCGCAGGACGCACCGATGCGGGCGTGCATGGCGCGCACCAAGTCGTGCACCTGGAGACACAGGCGGTGCGCAGCGAACGCGCATGGGTGTACGGTGGCAACGCCAACCTGCCGCCAGATATTGCGATTTTATGGGCCAAGCCCGTGCCCGAGGATTTCCACGCGCGGTTTTCCGCCACCGCACGCGCGTACCGCTACCTCATCCGCAACCACCCCGTGCGCTCCGCCATTTGGGCAGGACGCGCAACCTGGGAATACCGCCCGCTGGACGCACAACGCATGGCCCAAGCCGCTGCCTTGCTGGTAGGGGAACACGACTTTAGCGCATTCCGTGCGCACGACTGCCAAGCCAAGCATCCCGTGCGCACGCTGCATGAATTGGACGTATTCCGCCACGATGAATTTATTATCCTCGAAGTGCGCGCGAATGCGTTTCTCAAGCACATGGTGCGCAACTTAGCGGGGGTATTGATGGCTATCGGCATGGGCAAAGCCGCACCACAATGGGCCAAAACCGTGCTGGACAGCCGCGACCGCCGCACAGGCGGCGTCACCGCGCCGCCGCACGGACTGTACTTGCGCGAAGTATTTTACCCTGCACGTTATGCTATCCCGCCATCTAGCTTAAAAAAATATCGCGGTAATCGCGCAGCCGTTCCCGGTCGAGATCACATAACATATTGACATTAAATGTATATTAGAATATTAGTGCACATTGAGTTGCAAAAATACAACCTATTTTATCAATTAGTTATAATGTGACCGGGGATGCCTGCCAGCCAAGGTTAAACAAAAAGTCAGTGGGTGCTTTCACACCAAAAACGGCGCACAGATTTATGCCCGCCTGCAAGCTGCGATTTCAACTTGCCGCAAGCAAGGTTTGAACACCTTTGCCGCCTTGCGCACCCTGTTTTCTCTCGTCCCTATCGTGTTGGCATGATGGGGGTAGGTAGTTACAAATGTGTTTTATTTCAAACTGCAAGAAACCGTTGTTTTTCAATGATTACGCTGTGGTCTAAGCTGCGTAGTTTGTTTGCGAATTATTTTATTGAAACCTGGGAAGATATTTGGCTGAGCATCATTTACGGCCATCAAGCAGCACAGTTGTTACCCAATACGACTTAAAAAACAAAGTGTTCTAGGTAAGTTTTGTAGTTTTAAGTGTATCGTAGTGCGCAAAAATAGGATTTAACCCACGGCGGCGTTCCCGCCCAGTCCGGCCAATGGAAGAGGCTTTTGTGCGCCTGGGTTTTTAGGTTGGCCAGGATGCGCTGGCCGGGCTGTTTGAGGGCGGGGTGAAGGCGGAGCGGGAATTGCTGCTATAAAACCTGAGTGTAGCATACTGTGGCGAATTAAATACCCGCTCTCTTTAAAGATAATTGAGCGGGTATTTAATATCAGATTTCCTAACGGATTAACTCTATACTTTCAATATGCAAAACTTCTGGTTCAACAGCAAGATGGCGCATGACTACATAATACAGCTTAGGATTAGCAGGAATGACTCGATTAGGGGGAAGTACAACTACTTGTGGTACAGAAACACACAGGTATAACTTTCCCCCGTTGCCGTAAATTCCATCATTGTATTGATAGTAGGCATGGCTTAAGTCGCGTGCGGGTATCTCGCGTGAGAAATCAAGTCGGGTAAATTTAAAATCATCAATGCCCGGCAGTTTCGTCAGTTCAGCAGCAAATACGCCGATACCTGTTTGTTCTCCATTAAACGAATTCAAAACCGGCACATCAATTTCTGTAATGCTTACTTTGTTAGTCGGGTAGTCGGGTAGGGTGGGCAACGGCTTTATCGTTGCCCACCATCGGGGGAGCGAAATGGTGGGCAAAACAAAAAGACGTTTTGCCCACCCTACCGGGCTACCGGGCTACCGGGCTAGGCGCCCAGCTTTCTCTTTCTTTTAACACTTCTTTAATAATTAGACTTCTTTCTTTATCGGATGGACTTCCTTCAAGCCAACCATCAAAAGCACGTTCAACACTTGGCACTCGCCAGTGATTTGTCCTGACCGTTATTTTTATGGACTCTGTAGTTTGTTTCATTGATATTTTTCTTTGATGGCCTAACGCCTGAGCTAAACCGACACCCGCCGCCACAGACCTAAAAATAAACCGAAAAAGCCCGACGGCGGGTGGTCGGCCTTGAGCGACAAGTTATACAGGTTTACTGCTTTCCCATAAAGGAAGAAATGAATTTTCAACATACCAATCATAAGCTTCTTTTGAATGAAGTCCAATTGCTGTTTCATGCCACCGACTACTACCAAAATTAGCACTTGATACATAAATTGTATGTGGCTCTATGAGCAATACCTTTGAATGTACTTCAGCGTTAATTGCAAAATAAACTTCTGGATATAATGCCTTTACCTGATTGGCTACATCAATAAATTTTTCATGGCAAATGATATAAATATTGTTAGGTCTTCGGTTGAATTGTTCTTTGATATATTCAACTCTTGGCAAAGAATATGTAATTATTCTGACTGCACCTTTTTGCCTGTGCAATTGAGAAAGTTTAGTACCCCACGTTGATGCCTTGCACAACAATTTTATGTCATTGCATTTAAAAGCTATTCCACCACCGTCAGTTTTAAATGCCATTGTATTTTCCTGTATAACGCTTGAGCTAAGCCGACACCCGCCGCCACTTAACCCGAAACAAACCAAAAAAGCCCGACGGCGGGTGGTCGGCCTTGAGCGATAAGTTAGACCATGATGCCAGAAATGCCGATACTTATAACCAACGAGCCATCAACAAAGTCGATAAAAACCGGTATAAGTAACAAATGGGAACTTTGCGTTTGTGCACAAAACCAAAAAGATATTATGACTTTGGTTTACTGTGCTTTTGAATTATCTGGAGTATTTCAGCATTAAGGTTAGCTTGTTCTGTGGCAACTTTGTTGCGCCGTCTAATATCCAGTTCTTTGGCATGAGCTATATTTCTTGCTTGCTCTGAATTTGGATGAACGAATTGACCGTTAATCCAATTAGCTGGATTTTCTTCAGGAAAATCTTCAAAGTATTCAGACCATTCTCCCATTTTTATCTCCTAATTTATCTAATCCGGCATAGCCGGAAACAAAAATTACTATAACCAAAAATCTCTATTTTATGCCAAATGTCAATATATTGCGTCATCTTGGCAATAAATTTGATACTTAAGGTCTAACGCCCTGCTTCAGGCGACAGGAAGGGCGGGCGCAATCGAGCTTGATATTTGGCAACCCATTTTTTCGCCCGCCCTTCCTGGTCGCCTGCAAGCAGATCGTTAGGAATATTCGTCATATCTTCAATACTTCCCGATGTTCGGCGATATGTGTTGACTGAATTTTTCACATGTACTCAGTCAAAGAATCAGATTGGAGTCATTATTAGGCACTTCTTCCTTTTTATTGTGCTCAATGATTTCTTTCATTTCTTCTATACTAAAACACTCTTTTTTACTATGAATAATAAGATGACAATTGGGACAAACCGGTATTAAATCATTTTGAGGGTCTAACACGTATTCCTTTTTGTATGTTGATATTGGCGTTTTGTGGTGGACATGTATTTTATGTTTCCCGATTTGTCCATAGACTTCTTCAAAATTAAACCCACATATTTGACATGTGTATCCATATTTTTGCAAACAGATTCCCCTTGCTTTATTATCTCGTTCATACGCGTTTACGGTAATTTGTTTATAGCCACCTTCTATGATTGTTTCTTCTTGATCTGTAATTTCCTCGGGGAAAAAATACTCTTCTTCTATCTCATTTGTCACTTCTACCAGTGCTTCCTTAAGTTCATTTCTAAGTATCCAATTGAATTTATTTTTTTCTTCAGAACCTAAAAATGGAATATGCCAGAGTCTTTTCGTTCCATCGTATCGGTCAGGTATTTTTATATGTGGATACTTTTTTATGATGCGTTTGCTGAAGTTTGGAATAAGTACATTTAATGTCGCATGACTTTTATAGCCTAATGCTATTGCGATTTCCTTTCCAGATGCTTCGTTTTTAGGTTGTTTTAACAGATAAATAAAAATATCCATGGCTTGGTTATTTATAAGTTCATCATCTTTTAATATTTGAACCCAAAGATTCTTATCAATGTCAACTTTTTGATTATGAAACATGTCATTTCCT
>DYPE01000146.1 GCA_020720085.1 Dichelobacter nodosus
ATTATCCGCACGCCATCCGCGCATCATCGAATTGGCGCAATCGTGGATGTTCGCCCCTGACCCAACGGCATGGAGCACGCGCCAGCGTTTTTTTCTATATTACTATCAGTCTCAGTTGCGGCAACATGGTGATGACGTTGACTCCGCTAGGCTTTTGGCGCAACAGGCGTATTTCACCGCGCAAGAAGACCAAGGCCAGGACGTGTTATACCTTGGTGCATATCGATTGGGGCGGCTATGGTTTGCGCGTTTTCATCAAACCCAAAACAGCGAAGACCGCAATAAGGCTATTTTTTATTTAACGCAGGCATTGGACGCATGGGAAATTATCATGCCACAATGGCTACGCACAGGTTTTGGCGCAGAATATACTCACAACGCCGTGCGCCGCGATTTCCGCGCCACGCCGGAAGGCGAATTATACTACCTGCTGGCCGAAGCGCTGTTGCGCGACAACGCGGACGAAACTGCGCTGCGCAAGACAGCGATTGTACTAGAACAATTTAAAAAGACCGCGTTAGTGGATTATTACCGCGATGATTGCCTAACCTTAGCCAACAGCAAAAATTGCGCGCAACCCAATGCCTTGTTGCAGGAAGAACTGGCAGATGCGCCGGATGATTTTTGCACAATGCAATCCAATGATAGCGCATTACTTTATCCCATTGTATTTGATGACCGCGTAGAACTGATATGGTGGCGGGGAACGCAGGCGGGCAGACGGATCAGCGTCCCGCTGGCGCGCGCGTCTTTGCAACACCAGATTCAACAATGGCTTGAGCAATTGCGCAACCCTTTGGCAAAACAGGATGACGTAGGCCGACTAACACTGGCACAAGCCTTATACGATGTGTTGTTGCGTCCATTGGCAGCAGATTTACAAGATGTGCGCACACTGGTAATCATTCCCGACAGCGCGCTACTGCAAATTCCATTCAGCGCGCTACACGATGGCCAACAATATGTGGTGGAGCGCTATGCTCTGGCAGTGCAACTCTACCGTCAGCAAAAACAAGCCACCCCGCCCGCCGAACCGCGCATATTGCTGGCAGGATTACCCCCCGCGAAATTACCCTTAGCGGAACAGGAAATCCACCAAATTGCACGGTTATACGCCCCAAACAATATCCATTTGCTGTCTGGGGAACACTATGCCCGTGCCATATTGCAAAAAAATTTGCAACAACACATTTACGATATTGTGCATATCGCTAGCCATGCCCAATATCAGCCCGAAGCCCGTGACAGTGTATTGCAAACGGTGGATGGCAATATCCAATTGGAAGAACTGCAACGCTGGTTGCGCCAAGCGTACTACCGGGGACACCCGGCTGATTTAGTGGTGTTAAGCGCATGCCAAACCGCACACGGAGAAGATAGGTCAATCCTGGGCCTGGCTGGCAGCGCGTTAGAAGCCCAAGTACATAGCGTGGCTGCCAGTCTGTGGAAAGTGGATGATTTGGCAACTTGCGTGTTGATGTCCTCGTTTCATACCTATTTGCGCCAGGGAGTTGGCAAAGCACAGGCTTTGCGGCAAGCGCAATTAGATTTGTTGCACGGAACCGTTGCGGCCCACCCTTGTAGCGAGTTAGCCCAAACCACAGATTTTTCTCCGCCGCAGGCTTGGGCTGGGTTTATTTTGATAGGCAACCCGTAGATGCAAGGTTGCCTTAAAGAATGACCATTGTCACAGATTACGCCTTCGCTTTTGCAAAACCAAGCCGTACTAGCTCCACAGCGATGCGGTAGCCTTGCGCGCTGGTTTCCACAATTTCCTGCTGCATTAGCCCAGCCAGCGCAGCATTCAATTCAACCTCATCCAAGCCACATTGCGTTTGTAATAATTCCTGCGGTAACCATTGTTCCCGTTCAGCGTGCGTCAAATAGCGCAGCAACGGTTGCCAGGCCAAGGGAATATCCCAAAAATGGCTTACCACACTACGCGCGCGCGTTAAAGCATTGGGTACTGCTGTCACAACATCCGCCAGGGTGACCTGCCCGTGCGCAAGGCCGCCTTGCTGGTTTTTCACGCGCACAATGGAATCGCACAACAGTTGCAGCAACGCTGGATGGCAGCGGGTAAGGGACAAAATTTCCATGACGGCCTGCGGATCATATTGCAAGGCAGGTATAGGTTCTACAATAAGTCGCCGCGCCTCCGAGGCGGCAAGATGCCCCCCCAGCGGCACAATCTCCACATTCACCAAAAAATGATGCAATAGCCTATCCTCTTGCCAAAAATGACTCCCAGCCAATACCCAGCGTATGCCTTCCTGGTGTTGGACGAGATGGCGCAAGTAGCTCATGATAACCTTGCCATCCAAAATACCGCGCTCCATCTGCCAGACCAATGTATCGAATTCATCTAGCAACAGCAGCAATACCCGCCCAGGACTAGCACGCTGCACGCCATTGAGCCAATTGTGGAATTCCTTGCTGAAATCTTCGGTAAAATCAGGCAGCACCGGCAGCACACAACCGGTATTGCTGCTTCGCAGCAATACGTCCATATCCTTGGCCAGCCGCCGCCAAAATTCACGCTCCGTTTTGACAGCAGCAAAACTTTGTAAGTCAACAAATAAAGGCAAATAGACCGACGGCAGTAACCGGCTTATATTAAGTAATAAAGAAGTTTTGCCCACTCGGCGCTGACCATGAAGATAGATGGCAGGGCCACGTGGCGCGCGCAATAAGTGTTGCAATGTTTGGCATTCTTGCGTGCGCCCCACGAAAATGACGTGTTCTTGTGCGCTAATCGGAGTACCAACCCGGTATGGACTGATGCGTTCGCGCGCAGTTTGTTGCGCTTGCTGGCGCTGGGATAGTTCGGTTTCCACCAAATATTGCCAATGGTGCGTAATTTGGCTATAGCGTTGCGCCATTGCGCTGATTGGGCCATGCAACAAATCATTAAGCAGTTCATGCAAACCATTGCGGGCCTCATTTAACCATTGTGCAGATTGGGGAGAAAGTGGTTGTTCAATCGCTTGGGCAATTAGAGCACGTATTGCGCCAAATACAGTAAATGGCGTTGGTAGATGGGCAGAAAAACGGCAAGCCGCGATTTCGGCCAATTGGGTGACGGACTTCATCTGTTGTAGCAAAATTTCTTGGCTGGCTGCTTGCGCCGCCCAGCGTTGCGGGCTGTTGGCAACGAAGTGCAGCCACGTTGCGGCATGCGGATGACCCCGTTGCACAGCCAGGGCTAAATGTTCGTCTAACTTAAACAAACGCCAAGTTTGCCATTCATCCCAGAAAACCGGATGCCAGGATAAATATCGTATATTCTGTTGGCGCGTGTCCCAATGCAGCAATACCAAACCGATGGCGATTTCCACCAAATAAAATACCGCTGGCTGCCAATAACGGCGGCTTAACCCCATTGTGGCGGCTGCAACACATGCCAGCCCCAACCAGGGGGTAGGGAAGATTACCCCATAAATGGCGCTTACCCCTGCCAAGCCAGCCATCAGCCCTGCCCGCACACCCGCTAACTTCACCGTAAATTGATATGACAAGGAAAATAGGATAATCAAAAAAAAAGCGTTGCTTGCGCTTCCTACTAAGGCACTAAGCATTCCAACCGGGGAATCGCTGAACAGCCATAACCCATTTAAGGCCAATGCATAAAACAATGCCAATCCCACGGCGACTTGCCAACGTCGGGTGGCAATCCCCCACCCCATACCAGCGGTCAAACCTAACCCCAATAACTGCGAATGCCACCATTCGCCATGCGGCAATATCATCGACAAAATAACCACGCCCAATCCCATAAAAAGCGTGGCACCCATCAGGCCAATTAACGTCTGCACCATGCTGACCACCACATCTTCCCAGCGTAAACGGCTCACCTGAGACACCTCTATGGCTAACAATACGCTGCCACTCAGGCTGGCGGACAATACACCCAATGGCAGCAACCAGATAGGTTGCCAGTAGCTTTCCGGCGTCAAGCCAACGGCCAGTCCCAACAATAACGCACTGACCGCCCCCCCTGCCAACCCAACAATGGCACTGACTGTAATTCCCCCTAGCAGGCAGGCCAGTGCGCCACACACGAGCGCATAGATTCCGGCCCGCCCCCACATGTCATTTTCGCCAACCCATGCCGTAATCAACATGACCAGCGCGCTGGCAGCCAGCACGGGCATCCATGTGCTGATCGCCAATATTTTACCCGCTGGGGAGTACCACTGCTGGCGGCTAAGCGCCAACCACGAAAAATCCACTGGCAAACCAGTAAAATGGGCACTGAGCCAGGCCCGGTAATGCGCAGGCCGTAGCCATAAAGACAGCCATAGACGTAACGCCTGACCTAATGCAATAACAACGGGTTGTTCATGGATGATTTTCACAAAACTTACAAATTGCCTTTTTCCAAGCCGGTTTATCTGGTTTGTTTTGCCATTCATACCAGGCTCTCTGCAAGAGCACAGGCATCCCTCGCGTGCATTCATACAACCATGCCAGCTCCTCCTGTGGCAGGCTCGCGTAACGCATGAAGCCCTCTGTTTCCTCGTACGTGAAGCCTTTAAGCTGTACTTGCACAAAAATATTCGCCATGGGCGATGGCCCGTTACCAGGCGTCGGCAATTCCGCAGGAGACACGCGCGAAGTGACGCAAATACTTAAGTTTCCGCCATTATTCTGTCCAATGGCGCGCATGCCCCACCAAAACTCCTCGCCAAGTCCAGGCGCTTTCCAGCCATTGTCAATATTATCCAACAACCAAACCACTGGCGTTTGAATGTTTCGCATAACATATTGTAAATCTTCAAAAGTGTTTCCTTCACATTGCATATCCGCCAACACTTGTTTGGCAAAGACATCGGGCGTGCGTGCGCCCTGAAAGTCGGCAAACACCAACAAAGGAGAGGCAATGCCCTTAGCTTGCGCACGGCCTCCGCCTTTTGCCTTGACATAGTGTAACAGCGAAGTTTTCCCGCTCTGCTTCACGCCCACCACAGCGAGATGATTCATAGGCTTAACCCAACTGTTGACGATCTCACAGATATTGGTTTCACGGCCATAAAAAAAATCGGCTGGAACCGCCTGCGACAACGCCGGTTTATTCTGATCAGAGCTACCACATTTCGCCGCAATAAGAAAATCTTTTCCTTCCTGCTCGTTCACTCCCAGCGCGTGGGCCAATGTAATCAACTTTTCACGGTTGTCCGTGCCAATCCCACGTTTTAACTCCCCCCGCTGCCAGCGCTCTAGTGTATCTCGGCTAATCGTAGTCTCTCTTTCCAATTGTGCTATTGTTTTATTACTACGTTTTATATACTTACTGAGTAATTCGCTAAATTCTTTTAACATGAAAGCCTCCTTGAATGATTTTATAACGATTCACTTAGATTGTGTACATTTTCAACTCGTTCTCGCGCAGTATTAAAATATGCGGAATTTTTTCCGCATACACATCAAATAATGCCGCAAAAATATTTATTTTTATCAATTCCATTATACAGTGTATATTAGAGTTGTTCCCAAATAAAACCCACATCAGTAAAAACAATAGGTTATGAACGATGAAATCAGCCTTTTGGCTTATTTGGGAACAACTCTATTGATAAACTGTATACCCATAAGCAATTATATATTATGGTAGAAATTCCACATGCAGGATGCGAGAACCGTAACATATTGAGGATAGTAAAATGAAAATTAATTTTTTGGGTATCGTAGTAATGTTTTTAACCGTTTATGAAAGCATAAATGCTGCTGACTTTAATCTTAATAAAGGCGTGTTGACTATAGAGGCTGTCTCTATACCCTCTACGCCCTGTAGTATATCTCCATGCTTGAAGGATCAGGGTAAATTATACTATGCTGAGCTTAAATTAATTTCCCCGTAACTACCTACCCCCATCAAGCCAACACGACGGGACGTGAGAAAACAGGGCGCGCAAGGTGGCAAACACATTCAAGCCTTGCTTGCGACTTGTGCTGAGCCTGTCGAAGCAAAGGTTGATGTCGCTGCTTGTAGGCGAGCGTAAACCTGTGCGCCTGCTTTGGTGCGAAAGCATCCGCTGATTTTTTGTTTCACCTTGGCGGGGCGTAAATCTCGTTCAGCTTGGTTGCCTGTGCTGAGCCTGTCGAAGCATTGGTGAATGGGATGTCAGGCTCCAAGGCGAAGGCAAGGGCACCAGCTTCGTGTTCTCGCAACCGATTGAGCAGATTGCGGCCTTTGGATTGTTTGGGCTTGCCTCGTTGCGGCGGCGGCTCTTCCAGGTTAGCCTGTTCAAGAATCAGGCGGTAGTGCAAGAGGACTTGCTCGGAGTCGGCCAGCGGACGCGGCATTTTATACAATGCCAGCAGCAAGCCGTGCATGTCCTCGGCCCAGAGCGAGTCGTTTTCCCACAAGCCTTGAAGCTCGCGCAGCAGGTACGCGCCACATAGCACATGCCGCGCCAGGGTGAGGTTGAAATAAGGCTGCCAGCAATCATGCACCGCTGTGCCGGTAAAGTCTTTCAGCACCGAGGCATCGGCATTCAGCGCGTCCGCCCCGCGTTTTTCATGGACGAACAGATGGGTTAGGGTGTCAGTGGACGCAACATGCAGCCAATGCAGTTTGTCCGCAACGCGCACGCCGGTTTCGTCAAAATGAGCAACTTCTGCCTCGGCCAACTGTTCGATAATTTGTGCCTCAATGGGTTCAGCCAGGCCGTAAGCGCACTCCAGCGCATCCTCAATCGTCGCGCTGTTGAGGCGGTGCGCTGAGCCTGTCGAAGCGTCGTAGCCGTACATGTCCTCGAACAGCAGGCTGATTTGTTCCAGCGGCATTTTGTGCTCAACCGACAGCTTAGTCACCAGCACCCGCACACCAGGGCCGTATTGCACCGAAGCTGTCACTTCGGACGGATAGTCGCCCACTTGCACATTCCCGCAACACTCGACTTACGCCAAGCGATGTTCGGTGACTTCCAACTTCGGCTCCGGCAGGTCGAATACCTGACCAGGGCAACCGCATTAAAACTTGTATAAAAGCACAAAGTTAGGAGTAATCCGGGTAACTTCTCATTAACCCCCGGCAAAACTATTTAACCATCTGCTGAGATTGG
>DYPE01000147.1 GCA_020720085.1 Dichelobacter nodosus
AATGGAATTACCTGGGAACATGATAGATAAACCAGTATCACTGGCATAATTTGTCAGAATCAGAATTTACAAGATTACAGGATTTGCAGGATTGTTATCTGAATTAGTTAAGCGCAGCACATCGCGCCCTAGAAAAGATGGGTTATTTTGCGTCAGAGCACTGAAATGGCGATATAATTTACTGAAATAACATGTATAATCCAAACTTTATTTCACGCTTTCAGCGCTTAATTGCAGACCATTCGCTGGCTTACGCCGTTCCTCTAAACATATTGTTTATCTCCACACTTGCAACAAGGCTTTAAATTAAAAGCTGCTGATCAAAATTGCTATTTTGAGCCTGTATTTTAATGGATTACTTTCACTTACGTTGCATACCACCATGACACAACCTGCCACACCTTTATGTTTAGTAGACGGTTCCGGCTACTTGTTCCGCGCTTATCACGCCATGCAAAAACTCGCAACACGCAGCGGCGAGCCGACGGGGGCGGTGTTGGGCGTGGCCAATATGCTGAATCTTTTGCTTAAAAATTTTCAGCCGCAGGACATCGTGGTAGTGTTTGATGCTAAGGGCAAAAATTTCCGCCACGCATTATTCCCGGCCTACAAAGCCACCCGCCCGCCGTTGCCGCCTGATTTGGCGGTACAAATTCCGCTGGTGCATGATTTGGTGCGCGCCATGGGGCTGCCGTTGATGATGGTGGCGGGCGTGGAGGCGGATGATGTGATTGCCACCTTGGCGCGTCAGGCCAGCGGCCCGGTGTTGATTTTTAGCAGTGACAAGGATTTGGCGCAGTTGGTGGATGACCGTGTGGCGCTGGTGGATCCCAAAACCGGCAGTCGCTTAGGTGCGGCGGAAGTGCAGGAAAAATACGGCGTGCCGCCTGAGCGGATTATCGACTATCTGGCGTTGATGGGCGATGCCTCGGACAATGTGCCGGGCGTAGCCAAGGTGGGGCCGAAAACTGCGGCCAAGTGGCTGGCTGAATATGGCAGTTTGGACCATTTGTTGGCGTGCGCTGGGGAAATTCCTGGTAAGGCGGGTGAAAATTTGCGCGCCGCAGCGCCATCGCTGCCGCTGTCGCGCCAATTGGTGACGTTACGCGCGGATGTCGAGTTGCCGCCAATGACGTTGCGTCTGGGTGCGCCCGATGTGGCGGCGTTGCGCGCGTTGTATCAACGCCTGGAATTCCGCACACTGCTGGCTGGGTTGGCCTTGGCAACGCCCGAAGGCCAGGATATGGCACCAGTAGACGCGCCTACACCGGCGGACGATGAAACCATTTTGCATCCAACCCCCGAAGAAGGCCAGGGTACGGCGCAAGCAGGCGCGCTTCCTCCGGCCTACGAAACCGTTCTGACGCAAGCGCGATTGGATGCGTGGTTGGCACGTTTGGAACAGGCCGAAGTGTTTGCTTTTGATACTGAAACCACCAGCCTAGATTATCTCGATGCCCGTGTGGTGGGCGTATCCTTTGCGGTACAGGCGGGCGAGGCCGCGTATGTGCCGCTGGCGCATGATTATCCTGGCGCGCCAGCGCAATTGCAGTGTGAAGCCGTGCTGGCGGCGTTGCGCCCGCTACTGGAAAATCCGGCGTGTGCCAAAATCGGCCAGCATATTAAATACGATATGCACGTGCTGGCCAATCACGGCATCGCGTTGCGCGGCGGCGCATTTGACAGCATGTTGCAATCTTATCTCGTGGATGCTGCTGCCACTGGCGGCCATGGGCTGGACGCGCTGGCGCAACGCTATCTCAACCTGCGCACCATTCATTACGAAGACATTGCCGGTAAGGGCGTGAAGCAATTGCCCTTCAGCCAAATCGGCATCGACCAGGCCGGGCCTTACGCGGCAGAGGATGCGGATGTGGCGCTGCGTCTGCATCAAACGCTGTGGCCCAAGTTGCACAACACGGGTCGTCTGGCGCAGGTGTATAAGGAACTGGAACAACCACTGATTGCCGTGTTGTACCGCATGGAACGCACTGGCGTATTGATAGATGCACCACGCCTGCGCGAGCACAGCCAGGTGTTGGCTGTGCGTTTGGCAGAATTGGAGCGGGAAGCGCACGAATGCGCGGGGGAAGAATTTAATCTTGGTTCGCCCGCGCAACTACAACGAATTTTATATGAAAAACAAGGCTTACCCATTACCAGCCGCACGCCCAAGGGCCAGCCGTCCACGGCGGAGGAAGTGTTGCAGGAATTGGCCGAGGATTATCCCCTGCCGCGCATCATCATGCGCCACCGCTCCCTGAGCAAACTACGTTCTACGTACACCGAGCGCTTGCCGCGCCAGATTCACCCGCGCACCGGGCGGGTGCATACTTCCTATCATCAAGCCGTGGCGCAAACCGGGCGGCTGTCGTCTTCTGACCCCAATTTGCAAAATATTCCCATCCGCACGGAAGAAGGCCGTCGTATCCGCCAGGCATTCATCGCGCCGCCAGGGCATGTGCTGATTGCTGCGGATTATTCGCAAATCGAATTGCGCATCATGGCGCATTTATCCAGCGACCCGGGCCTGCTGGCGGCATTCGCCCAGGGCGCAGATGTACACCGCGCCACGGCTGCCGAAGTGTTCGGCCTTGCGCCAGAAACGGTAAGTAAGGATCAGCGCCGTGCGGCCAAAGCCATTAATTTCGGCCTGATTTACGGCATGTCCGCCTTTGGTTTGGCCAAGCAATTGGGGATAACACGTGCCACCGCGCAAGCCTACATCACCACCTATTTTACGCGCTATCCCGGCGTAAAAGCCTACATGGACAGCACCCGCGCCCAGGCCGCGCATCAAGGGTATGTGGAAACCGTGTTTGGTCGCCGTCTATATTTACCGGACATTGCCGCGCGCAATGCCCAGCGCCGCCAATATGCCGAGCGCACGGCCATCAACGCGCCCATGCAGGGCAGTGCAGCGGACATTATAAAAAAAGCTATGATTGCGATAGACCGTTGGCTGCAAACAGAATACCCCGCCATTTTTCCCCAAGCGCAGGGTGCGGCGCGCATGATTATGCAAGTGCACGACGAACTGGTGTTTGAAGTGCCGGAAGACGATGCCGAACGCCTGCGCGATGAACTCCGCCAACGGATGACTGAAGAGATTTTTCCTTTGCGCGTGCCGCTGGAGGTGGAAGTCGGCATAGGGCGCAACTGGGATGAGGCCCATGGTTGAGTAGGGTTTATTTCTCCGTCAACGTATCCACGCCGTCCCAGTCTTCAGGCAAATTCATGGTTTTCATTTCCGCGCAACGCCGCAAATACAATTCTGCGGTTTTGTCGTGATCCAACTTGGCCAGAACTTGTTGGAACCCTTGCGCGGCAGCGTCAAATTGACGTGTGTAATAGGCGGTGGTAGCGGTTTCATAGGTGGATTGCATGGCTGCTTTTTGCTGTTGTTCTTCTAATGGGTCTGCATCCACGATTTCATAAATTTTTACTGGCTCATTCTTACCCTTGACTTTCACTTTATCCAAGAAACGGCATTTATAATTTTCAATGTGTTGTAATTCGTCCAACGTCTGTCCGCTGACCAGCACACGCGCACCATAGCGTTTGGTTAGTCCTTCCAGGCGCGATGCTAAATTCACTGCATCGGAAATCACTGTGCCTTCCATGCGCTGCAATTCACCTATGGTGCCTAGCATCAAATTGCCGGTATGCAGGCCAATGCCAATTTGCACGGAGAAAAAGCCGCGCGACTCACGTTCGCGGTTAAATTCTACTAATTTTTTGTGCATATCAATCGCAGCTTGCACCGCATCGTCGGCATTGCCAGGGAACAAGGCCATGATTGCATCGCCGATATATTTATCGATAAATCCGCGATGCTCGCGGATGACTGGCCCCATCACACCTAGATATTCATTGATAAAATCAAAAGTTTCTTTTGGATTCATTTTTTCAGATAGACTGGTGAACGAACGTATATCGGTAAAGAGCACGCTCATGTGTTTTTGTACGTGATCGCCCAGGCGTACATCTAAAATACTTTCCTTGGCCAACAGACGCAAAAATTCATGTGGCACAAAATAACTGTACGCAATGGTAATGCGCGCCAGTTGGATATGGGTTTTCATGCGCGCAAAAAGTTCGTTTTTATTAAATGGCTTAGTTACATAGTCATTTGCACCCGCCATCAAGCCTTCCACTAAATCAGACACCTGGTTTTTTGCGGTCAACATGATAATGGGCAAATCGCTGGGCGTGTATTTCTCCCGGACTTTGCGGCACACTTCAAAACCCGACATGCGCGGCATCATTAAATCTAGCAAAATAGTGGCAAAAGGCAGGCCCGATTCCACCGCTTGCAAGGCTTCAAAGCCGTCATTGGCGCGGATAACATTAAATTTTTCCAAGGTGAGCAGGTTTTCCAACACTTGCAGGTTAATCGGCTCATCATCAACAATTAGAATATTCAGGCCATCTTTGCTGGTGGTTTCCAACAGGGCGTTGGTTTTTTCTTCACCATCGTCAATGAATCCGCTGCCCTGTAGCTCGCGGCTGGCTTGCAGCGTGGTGCTCAATTGAGATGCTGGTTGCAGTTCTTCCAAAGAAAGCGGCAAGGTGAATGACATGGTAGTACCCTCGCCAACTTTAGACTTAACGTAGATTTGGCCACCATGTAATTCTATCAATTGTTTGGTAATGGATAACCCTAAGCCAGTGCCTCCATATACGCGCGCGGTGGAGCCATCGCCTTGTTCAAAAGATTTGAATATTACCTCTTGTTTATCTTCAGGAATCCCTATACCTGTGTCGGTAATGTGAATGGTGAGAAAGCTGCCGGTGCGTTCGGCGGATATGGTTATACTGCCTTGTTCAGTAAATTTAATGCCATTGCCAATTAAATTGTAAAAAATTTGCTGCAAGCGGTTTTCATCCGCAGCCACGGGGATGTGCTCGCAGATTTGGTTAATTAACTCAATATTTTTGCGCCCCACCAAAGAACCGGATAACGCCAGCACCACATCTGCCACCATTTGCACATCCACCGGTTTGATTTGCAAATCCAGATGTTTATGCTTGAGTTTGGAAAAATCCAAAATGTCGTTGACCAAATTGGACAGACGCCGCCCGGATAGCGCGATCATGGATAAATTTTTACTCGCCTTATCTGGCAAATCACCGCACGCGCCAGCCAGCATGGAGTCGGCTAAGCCAATAATGCCATTAATTGGTGTGCGCAATTCATGCGAGGTGTTGGAGAGAAAATCGTCTTTGAGCTTATCCAATTCCTTTAATTCTTGGTTTTGATTTTGAATACGATCAATAAAATCGCGCATGTTATTGACCATGGTAATAATGGATTGTTTTAGAATTTTTAATTCATTTTTAACATTCGCTTCGCTGATGGGGTGATCAAGATTGCCTTGCGCAATAATGTCTACGCTTTCGACGATGCGTTTGATGGGGTTGGTAATCCACGCCGCCAGTAAAAAGGTACTGAAAATTACTAAAATGACCGCCACTACGCCAAGCGCTGCTTGAGAAATGGCCTTGCGCTGCAAACTTTCGTAAATCAAACTGGTATCATAGGTTAATTCAATCACTTTGCTGCGATCCGATTTGGTATTGGCTGAGCGCAAATCGGCAAATAAATAATGCTTGCGGATAAGGTGTTCGCGGTCTTCTTCATAGGCATTGTTTTTTTCCACGTAGCGCGCTTCAATCATGGCACGGGTTTTATCGTCTGCCTTGAAATGCGGGTCGCCAAGCAAGCTGCCGTTGCGACTGAAAATGCGCACGCTTTGCAATGCTGGATTTAAGGTTTTTAAGCGGTTGGTAATGGCCAGCATGTCTAAGTCACCCACCAAGTGCTCGAATTCTTTGTAAATCATGCCGAATTCAAACAAATAACGATGATCTGGCGAAGGCATGAAGGTATACATGCGTAGATTGCCAGTGCGCGCCTCAGTTTTTAACCCTTCGGCAAAAAATCCGTCGCCATTACGCAGTTCATTGATGAATTTGAAATAATCCGGCCATTTCTTAAAGTTCAAATTTAAGTCAGGCGCATACGTGGTGTAGCGCACGGTGGCGGTGTCGTCAATGACATACACATCCATTTTGCCGCCCAATTCTTTTTTTAGCGCTTCTAAATCCATATTGGCGGGCGCGCGACCCGCTTGTTCATAGGCTTGCAATACCCGCTGGAATCCTTTTTCCATGGTTTCGCCGAGGAAATTTTCTAGGATTTTATGGCCGCCATCCACCAGGCCAATGGCTTTGAGAATGCCATTGTCAGTTTGTTGTTCGAGCAAATGGTAGGCTTTTTCCATGTCGTTGCGCGATTGCGTGTAATTGACATAGGACATGGCCACTAGAATGGGGAGGATAAGACCGAGGAACGCCGCCATCATGGCGTATTTTAAGGGAAAGTAACGCGGCGTGCCCGGATGTTGCGCGGGTTTGGCGAATCCCGGCTTGGCGGCAGCGGAAGAGCGGGGCGATTCTGCGTTCATAGGACACCACCAGGGCTAATTGTTAGGAATCAATAGAAGGTGCAATGCAACTACCTACCCCGCGTTATCATGTGACAACGCATGAGTAGATAATTATTTTTTAAGGTTACGGTGAATTGCGAGCAGCCAGTGCAGCGCGTTTTTCATATGCTTCTCTGGCAATGCGCACGTCCTCTAAAAACCAAGGCAATTCTTTCAGCAACAGTGCTTGCGGCCCATCCACCAAGGCTTTTTCCGGGGCAGGATGGAAATCCACTAAAATCATGTTGGCTCCGGCAATCACGCCTTGCGCGGTGGCGTGGAAGATGTCCAGCACGCCATCTGGCGAGGCTTCGCGCGTTCCCACCGAGTGCGAGGGGTCTACGCACACCGGCATACGGGTCAGGCGCTTGACCACGGACACGTGGGAAAAATCCACGAAATTGCGGTGTGGATCGCCCATGTTGGTTTTCATGCCGCGTAAGGCGAATACTACTTTAGCATTGCCTTCGCTGGCCAGGTATTCTGCGGCGTTGAGCGATTCTTCTAGGGTAATGCCGAAGCCGCGTT
>DYPE01000148.1:0-3833 GCA_020720085.1 Dichelobacter nodosus
GTCCAAATTGCTTTTTAATTGCGCCAATGAAGTTGCACCAATAATCACGCTGCCAACAAAGCCTTGCTCCAGCACATAGGCAATCGCCATCTGTGAAGGATCAAGCCCGGCTTCACGGGCAATACGCAAGTATTCCGCCGTCGCTTCGGGCACGTTGGTTTTGGCATAGCGCCGACCAAAGTTTGGAAAGCGTTTCAAACGTCCATCAAGGTTTTGCTCATAAAAGGTTTTGTCGCTCAGCCAACTGAAGGCCAATGGGCTGTACGCCAGTAAAGGCACATTAAGGTAATGGCAGGTTTCAGCCAGGGTGCTTTCAAAACTGCGATTGAGCAGGTTGTAGGCGTTTTGAATGGAGGCGATACGCGGTAAACCATGCTTCTCAGCCAGTTGTACAAACTCGCTCACCCCCCAAGCCGTTTCATTGCTCAGGCCGACATAACGCACCTTGCCGGATTGAACGAATTCATCCAGGACTTCAAGCTGTTGCAGGATGGGAGTGCATTCGTGCAGGCGTTTGGCATCAAAGGCGCTTTCGCCAAACATCGGCACATAGCGATCCGGCCAATGGATTTGATAGAGGTCGATGTAATCGGTCTTCAGGCGGCGCAGGCTGCCTTCCAAGGCATCTCGCATGTGCTCGGCACTGAGGCGTGGCCCACCCCGAATCCAGTCAAATCCGCGTGATGGCCCGGTGACTTTGGTGGCCAGAAAAACCCTGTCGCGGGCTTGACGACTCAGCCAATGCCCGACGAAGGTTTCGGTTAAACCTTGTGTTTCGGCGCGCGGCGGCACAGGATACATTTCAGCAACATCAATGAAATTCACACCATGTTCGAAAGCCATATCAAGCTGCTGGTGAGCCTCGGTCTCGGTGTTTTGTTCGCCAAAAGTCATGGTGCCAAGGGCGATGGCAGAAATATCCACGTCCGTCCAACCCAGTTTTCGATACTGCATATTTCGATCCTTCTCTGTGGTCTAAAGCGCTACGCACAACAATTGCATAGACTTTGGTAATTGAACACCCGCATTTACAGGGTCATTGTGCGTAAAAGGGCGTTGGCAGTTGCGATGTTGTGTGATTATATGTGCAAAACCTATACAACGTATTCAACAGACAACACTGGGTCAGCATGAGTTCCAAACCGTTATTAAATATTGCCGTGATTGGTGCGGGCGTTGCCGGGCTTTCTGCCGCTTGGATGCTGGGCTCGCGCCATCGGGTTACGCTGTTTGAAGCGAACGACTACCCCGGCGGGCACACGCATACCGTCAGTGTGCGTGAAGGCGAGGGCGCAGAAGCACGAGAGCTTGCCGTGGATACGGGCTTTATTGTGTACAACGAACCTAATTACCCGCATTTGAGCGCGCTTTTTCGGCATTTGGGCGTAGCGACCCAGGAAAGCGAAATGAGCTTTGCCGTATCACTCGATCATGGTCGGCTGGAATACGCAGGTAATAGTCTCGACACCTTGTTTGCCCAGCGCGCCAATTTGTTACGCCCTGCCTTTTTGGGCATGGTTTCGGATATTTTGCGCTTTAACCGGCTTGCCAAGCGGGCGCTTGAAGAATATGAGGGCTTGGATGTGGCGGCACATGCCGAGTCCCTTGGCGATATGCTGGATCGTCATCACTTCAACCACGCGTTTCGCCATCATTACTTACTGCCGATGGCGGCTGCGATTTGGTCGTGCCCGACGGAAACCATGCTGCGCTTTCCCTTTTTGAGCTTCGTGCGCTTTTTCAATAATCATGGCCTGCTCAATTTGATTGACCGCCCGTTGTGGCGAACGGTTGTAAACGGCAGCCGCAGTTATGTTGATCAATTTCTGGCTTCCGGGCGGTTTGAGTTACAGCTCAATAGCCCGGTTGAGCATGTCGCACGGCGCGAAGATGGTGTTTACATTAAAAATGAATCTTCCCGTTTTGATGCGGTGGTGTTTGCCTGTCATGCCGACCAAGCCCTTGCCATGCTGGATAGCCCGGATGCCAAGGAAAGCGAGCTTTTGGCGGCGTTTGCGTACCAGGAAAATATTGCCTGGCTGCATACCGACGCGGCGCTTATGCCACGCCTGAAAAAGGTATGGTCGTCCTGGAATTACTTGGGCTATGCCGCCGACGCAAGCACCCAAAGCACCGAGCGGGTGGCGGTAAGTTACTGGATGAATTGTCTGCAAAACCTGGCGACGACCACGGATTACTTTGTCACCCTCAATCCGCCGTCGCCCCCGGCTGAAGACAAAGTTATTGGGCGTTATGTCTATCACCACCCTGTTTTTGATGTGGCGGCAATGCACGCACAAACACGTATGCGCGAGCTTCAGGGGCATCGTCAAAGTTGGTATTGCGGCAGTTATTTTGGCTACGGCTTTCACGAAGACGCGTTGCGCTCGGCCGTCGATCTGGCGGCGCATTTTGATATTCAGCCACCTTGGGTTCAGGCATGAACAGCGCTGCCACAGCCACAGCGTCGGCGCTATACGTCGGCGAGGTCATGCACCAGCGTTTTTATCCGGTGGCTTATCGCTTTACTTACAGTGTTTTCAGCGTGCTGCTTGATTTGGATGATATAGAGGCAGGCTTTCCAAATAACCGTCTGCTTTCGCATAACCGCTTTAATTTGCTCAGTTTGTACGACCGCGATCATGGTGCGCATAGCACACAAGCCCTTCGCCCGTGGTTGGAAAGTGTGCTGCGTGAAGCCGGAATAAGCATGCTGCTTGGACGCGCGCGTATTAATGCCTATCCACGCATTTTGGGTTACCAGTTCAACCCGATGACGACGTGGTATTGCGAAGATCAGGCGGGAGACATGATTGCCATCATCTGTACGGTTAGCAATACCTTTGGCCAGTGGCATCACTACATTCTGCACAACCAGGGCGAGGCGCTGGTTTGGCCATTCGAGGCTCAGGCCGACAAGGTGTTTCATGTCTCGCCGTTTATTGATATGCCGATGCGCTATCACTTCCGCTTTTTGCCGCCGGACGAGCGGCTCGTGGTGCATATCAATGAAACCGAGGGCGACAAACGCCTTTTGGTCGCCACCCATGTGGCGCATCGAAAGCCTCTGACCGACGGAAATCTGCTCAAACAGTGTTTACGCATCCCGTTTTTGACCCTCAAAGTCATCACCCTGATCCATTGGCAAGCACTCAAAATTTGGCTCAAGGGCGCTCGCCCTTTTCCTGCTCCCCCTCATCCTGAAAAGGACATCAGCGTATGCAAGCCGAACACACCAAAAACCTGAACCTGCCCGTCCAGCATCCACATTTGGCGGCGCAGGGTCTGAAACATTTTCTGCGTGATCTTGAGTGCGGTCACCTGAGTATTCATTTCGACCACGCACCCAGCCTGCACTTGCATGGCCGGCACGACGGCCCGCATGCGCATTGGAACCTGCACCATCCCGCACAACTTTTGCAGCGTGTGTTGCGTGGCGGGGTGATTGGCTTCGCCGAGGGCTTTCACGAAGGCGACTGGTCGAGTCCTGATGTCGCCAAGCTTTTGTATTTGGGCGCACTGAATATGGACGCCATGGAAGCGCAATTGCGCCCCCATTGGTTTTTACGTCAACTGCACCGTTTACAACATTTGCGCCGCCCCAACAGTAAGCGTGGCAGCCGCAAAAATATCGCAGCGCACTATGACTTGGGTAACGATTTCTACCGGCTATGGCTTGACGAGAGCATGAGCTATTCCAGTGCGCTTTTCACCCACCCCGAAGCCAGTCTTGCGCAAGCTCAAGAGGCGAAATATGCCCGTCTCCTTGATTTACTGGACGCAAAGCCGGGGCAACATATTCTCGAAATCGGTTGTGGTTGGGGTGGCTTTGC
>DYPE01000148.1:3933-7007 GCA_020720085.1 Dichelobacter nodosus
GTTTTCGATTTGGAGCGTTATTTCAGCGGCCACACACGTGCCTGGGGCATGTTTGAAGATGGTTCAGGCAATATCAAGCGTCAATTTACCGTGGACATTCATGGTTACCATCAAGACGGCGAGTTTGTGCTGGATGAATCGTTTGTATACAACGATGGCGAAAAGCAAACCCGCACCTGGCGGATTCGCAAGCTTGCCGATGGGCGATATGAAGGTCGCGCGGGAGATGTGGTTGGCGTTGCCGAGGGCGTGCAACGTGGTCAGGCACTTAACTGGCGTTACAAGCTCGAATTACCCTTCAACGATGGCACGATTGCGGTCGATTTCGATGACTGGATGCTGCTGCAGCCCGACGATGTTTTGCTGAATCGCGCCAAAGTCAGTAAGTTCGGTTTTGGGGTCGGGCAGGTCACCTTATTCTTTCAACGCAAAGACGCGCCTATTAACAAGGTGAACTGACCATGAAGCGCCTACTTATTCTCAGTTTGTTATTCAGCCTGGTCATGCCCGTGCAAGCTGAATCAAACGGTACTTCGGCCCGCGAGACACTGAAATTACGCGGTCAAGGCACGGCAAATTATCTGTTGTTCGAAGTTTATGAAGCGCGTTTGTATTTGCCGCCCAGTATTGCGGCCTCCGCTGCGCTGCAAAGTGCAACCCAACGTCGCCTGAGCCTGCGCTACAAACTGGCTATCAAGCGCAGCGATATTGAACTGGCGGCATGGATTACCTTACAAAAACAATGGCCTGCAGAAGTTTTAAGCAGTAAGAAAAGTCAACTCGATCAACTGCATGCCGCCATGCGTGATGTGAATGAGGGCGATGTTTACACCTTGGATTATCAGCCAGCGAAAGGTTTAACCCTCAGCCTTAACGAACAAACCGTGTGGCAGGGTGGCGATGCTCGTTTGGCTGAAATGTATTTTGGCATTTGGCTCGGTAACGAGGCCTTGTCACCTGAGCTACGACTGGCATTGCTAGGCAGCGCGCCCGATTGATGAGGCCTTTGGTTGGATTTGCTTAAGCGGCAAGTTTGCCTTGGATAAAACGTAAAACCGAGCCAAGCAGAGGGATACGTTGATACAACTGCGCGGCGGCATCCCAATAATCAAGGTGCTCAAGCACCAAACCGTGTTCGTCAAACACCACCTTACTCAGACCGTCGATACTCAGTTTTTTATCGCAGTCAAACCGCCAGTGCAGATAGGCCACCTGACCCGATAAGGCGCAGTCATGCACTTCAAAGCATGGTTGCGCACATTGGGTATACATGTGGGCAAAAACCTTGCGTATCGCTTCGATGCCATAAACATCATTAAACGGGTCGCGAAAATGGGCGTTTTCGGCAAAAAATTCACCGAAGCGCTCAAGGTCTGCGGGCTTGAAATGGCCAAAAAACTCGGTGTAACGTCCGGCAGCGGCCTCAATGCTCATTTTTTAGTAATCCAGCGAATCAGGGGGAAAAACAACGCATAAGGTAGATTCCTCAGGCGTTTCATAACAAACACAAATCCTGCAGGAAAACTGATTTCAAAGTTGGTTTTATGCAGATCGCGCAAAATGGATTGCGCAGCTTCATACGGTTCAATCATTCCGGGCATCGTAAAGTCATTCAGATCGGTGAGCGGGGTACGTACAAAACCAGGATTGACCACGCGCAAGCGTACCCCGCAGGCTTGAAACTCTGGTTGTAGGGCTTCGGTCATATTGATAAGCGCCGCCTTGGTCGCGCCGTAGGCCGCCGCCAGCGGCAAGCCACGATAACCGGCCACACTGGCGGTAATCAGAATTTGCCCACTACCACGCTGGCACATTGGCTCACGCAGAGCATCGAGACCATGCACCACGCCCATAAAATTGACCCGCATCAAATGCTCAAACAGGGTGACATCAAAATCAGCCAATGCCATCGGCTTGTAATCGCCCGCATTTAAGAACGCTACATCAATATCTCCATGCTGAGTATTGATATGTTTCACGGCGGCACGCACGGCCTCTAAATCTGTAACATCCAGGGGTAGGGGAGTTATCGAGGGATGCGTGGCCGCCAAGCGATCCAAGGCCTCCAATGTGCGCGCAGAAGCCAATACATGCCAACCCGCGTCAGCGAGTTGGGTCACCAGAGCTGCACCAATGCCGCTACTGGCTCCCGTAACCCAGGCCAGTGAACGTTTACTTTGTTCATGTTGATTCATCATGTTTTTCTCTTTAAATGTTATACAATCCTTGTACATCATTTAAACGAGTCCTGCCAGCGTGATTCCCGATAACCTCGTAAACGAGCATGGATTTTTCCCCATGCGCACGGTTGCCAAGCTCACTGGGGTTAATCCGATTACCTTGCGCGCATGGGAGCGGCGCTACGGGTTGATTAAGCCGATACGCACCGAGAAGGGTCACCGCCTGTATCGACAACAGGATATTGAGGATATTCAGCGCATTACTGCGATGTTGGAGCTGGGCGTATCCATTGGCCAGGTTCCCGCCATGCTCGAACACGCACCACGCAGTGAACCCTTGGCCAGGCCGCTTGATACAGCAGATGGACATGAAAAAACCACGGAAGCATCCGCGTCATGGTTGCAAAACTACCGTAGCGCATTGTCCCATCTTGACGAGCCCGCGCTGTATGCCTTGGAAGCCGACGCGCTTGGGTTAATGCAACCTGATGATCTTCTTGTCCTTTATCTGATTCCTCTCATGCACGGCATGGATGCTGACCGCATGCAGTCTGCCCAAGTGGATGCCGAATATCGCCTGTTACAAACCCGCTTGACGATTCTTCTGGCCAATGCCGCGCGAAGCTATTCTTTTCATGCGCAACATCCGCCGATGCTGGTTGCCAGCCTTCCGCCGGAACGTGGGCTGTTTGCCCTGTGGCATCTGGTTTGGTCGCTACGTCGTGCGGGTATGGATGCGCGCTTGTTTGGCTCAGGAGTTCCGGCGCAGACCTTGCTTCAGGCCATGCAAACACAGTCGGTGCAGACCCTGGTTCTGCTGCTTGAACACAAACCCCCAACGGTCGTCCTCGGTAGCCAGCTTCCTTTGCTCGCCGCTGCCGGGCATCGGATTAT
>DYPE01000149.1 GCA_020720085.1 Dichelobacter nodosus
AATAAGAAATTGTTTGCCTAATAATTTCCAAGCCATGGGAAATTTGAGATACATTTTTACCAAAAGCGGATGGGTGGGCAAAGCGCCTTGTGTGGTGTATGGCAGAAAGCGGTCTACGCAGTGAACGATTTGAAAACCGCGCAATTGCAAGGCTTCGCTTAAAGAAAGATGGGTCAGCCCTAAATGGTGATCATAGAAATCCCAATATTGGCCTGGCAAGTAACGCAGGTTGGGGCCAAGTATGATATAGCGCCCACCCGGCTTGAGCGCTTGCAAAACTTGGTCTAAAAATACATCTAAAGTTTTTTTGTCGGGCAAATGCTCTAAAAAATTAGAAGTAAAAACCACATCGGCGTCGTCCGTGATGACCGAGGCCAGTTCGGTGGCCTTGCGCTGATTGAATTCAATCCCGCTATGCAAAAATTGCTGCGCGTCAGGATTCAAATCCACCGCGATTTTGCGCGCGGCTTGAATGTGGTTTAAGAATTCACCATACCCGCAGGCAACATCCACCACGGTGTCCGTTGGTTGGACAAAACGCTGGAGGTAATCCTGGCAAATCACTTGCCAAATGGCGTTTTTGCGAGGAAGCTGCGCTTCGGCAAAACGGATTTTATAAAGCGCGGACAATTCATGGTCGTTCATATGGAATCTTTTATGGTTGAGGGTTGGCTCCCAAACGCGCACGCAGGGCCAGCGCGCCGGGATGGCTGGGGTGCAGGGCCAGGGCTTGCGCCAGCGCGGTGTTGGCTTTATCCAGCTCGCCCAGGTCGGCGTACAGTGTGGCCAGGTTGGCGTATACCGTGGCTTGGCCGGGGCCAGCGTTCAGTCCCATGTCCAACATCTGTTCGTACACCTGGCGCGCTTGTGGCAATTGGCCGGTGTTGAGGTAGGCAATGGCCAAAAAATAATAGTCGCCGGGCTTGATGGAGGTTTGCATCGCGGCTCGGTAATGCGGAATGGCTTGTGCATATTTTCCCTCTCGCATCAACGCGCCAGCAAGGTTGCTATGCGCTAGCGAACTGTGCGGCGTATAGACTAATGCTTGCGTCCACAGGGTGATGTCATTGCGCCAGACGGCAATTTGGGCATGGGTTTGGCCAGCGAGGATGGCGAGCCAGGCGCTGCTTAGGATGATCACGAGCCAACGGCGGGTGGGGGCTGCGGCCCATAATGCGCCAATGCCGGCAGCGGTCAGCCAATAAAATGGCAGGGTGGGTAAATAGGTATAACGATCCGCTGCCGCTTGGCTGCCGACTTGGAGAATGCCCAGCACGGGCAAGAGGGTGATAAGGTAAAACGCCAGCGCGGCAAGCCAGCCAAGTTGGCGGTAGCGCCAGGCAGCGGCAACCGCTGCGCCAAGGGCGAATAGCAGCGCTGCCAGTGCGGCGGCAGTGGCAACATCCAGGCTTTCGCCGTAGTGCGCGGGAAATGGATAAAAGGGAATGAGGCCGATGGGAATGAGAAATTTGGAAAAATACAATAAGATGCTGTGCGTGGCATTGAGCAGGCGGGCCGTTAAAGATAAGGTTTCCATGTCAATGATCGCGCCGCTGTGGGCTTGGGCCAGCACCGAGAGCAGCGCGCTGCCCGCGCTGAGGAGAAAAAATGGAATTTTGTCGCGCACGCTCCGCGCCAACACCATAAAATTCCATCGGCGCTCTTGCGCACCCCATTGGCCTAATGGAAAAATTTCCAAGATAAAAAATACCAGCGGCAAGGTGATGGCCATGGGTTTGGACATCAGCGCGGCGCTAAAGGCCAGCAACGCCAGCAGATATGGGCGCCAGCGGCGTGATTCGATAAAGTCCCAGTAGGCGAGCAGACTCATCATGCTGAAAGCAAACGCCAACAATTCTTTGCGTTCACTCACCCAAGCGACCACTTCCACATGCAGCGGATGAACCGCGAATAACAGGCCCGCCAGCCAGACTGCCGGGCGTTCAGCGGCAACAGCCATGCGGTGGGTGGTGCTAAGATGGTGAAATAGGCGTTGGCTCAACAGGATGAACAGAAAGGTATTCAAGCTGTGGAGCACTATGTTAGTGAGGTGATGGCCCCAGGGACGCGCGCCCCACATGGCGTAATCCACCGCATGGCTGAGCCACGTCAGCGGATGCCAATTGGCAAAGTGGAAGTGGCTGAACATCCATGCCAAATTGGCCCAAGTGAGGCTTTGGATATGCGGGTTGGCGGTGACGTATTGGTTATCGTCCCAAGCAAGAAAGCCGTTGTCTAGCGCACTCCAGTATAACGCCAGTGCCAGCAACGGTACCAGCCAATAGCAGGGACGCAGCGTTGGTTGGAATGGATTATGATACAAAACACCCTCGGCGCGTGGATAACACCGTTGTGGGCGGTGTTATCCACTGTAGATTAGCGGTCGTTGATGTGAATTTCGGTAATAAATTCCGGCGATACTGCGGCTGCATCGTAAGAACCGCCATTTTCCACCGTGCGTTTGCTAAAAATACGGTAGGTGGCAGGATAGGCGAATGGCGCGCCAGATTTGGCCGGTGCAGTGATAAACGGTGCCTTGGCGAATAGCGTGGGAATTTGGCTAGACACTGCTGGCATTTTGGCGGCGTCAGTAGACCAATGTACCGCACGGCTGCCGTCGGCTTGCAGGCGCAGGATGTCCATGTTCAGCGGCCCAGCCACGCCGATGGGCGGGTAGGATGCGCCGAACAGCAGGTTGATGGCCATGGTTTGCGGCTTGCTGGCGTAAAACGCGCCAAAGCCTTCGCCGCGCCCGCCGGTTTTGCTGTCAATCCAGCCGCCGATGTTGACGCTGCCATCAAAACGTTGGCCATTGAGCGAAATGCCAAAACGGCCTCGGCCCACGCCGGTGGCGCTGAACACTTCGGACACGTAAAAGCCTGGTTGCAACACGCCTGTGGTTTTGGTTTCGCCGGATTTCATGGTGACTGGGCCGTAGACCACCGTGCGGTTGCCATTGGCGTCTTGCACAGAAATCCGGGTTTGCAATTGCTGGGTTGCGCCAGTGTATTCGTAGGCGGTAATGTTCACCGCTTCGGCTGCGGTCAGGGTGAAGGTGGTGAAGCCAGGGAATTCGCCATTTTCACGCAAAATCGCGCCGGAGTTAAAACCGCCGCTGCTGGCGTCGCTGGATACCGACAGGCCGAATACGCCTTCTTGCGCACTGCCTGCTGGCAGGGTGATTTCGGCAATGTAAAATCCAGCCGAGTCAAAGGGCACTTGGTAGTCGCATTGGTTGGCAGAAGCGCACGCAGGCGGCGCGGTGATGCTGCCCGAGGCGCTGGCCGCCGGTTTGGCGTTGGCTTTGGCGGCAATGGCCGTCCATGTGCGGTCTGGATTGAGAGAATACAGTTTGGTGGTGCTTAGCGCGCGGTATGTGCCATTGATTTTGTCAAACGGCCCTTGCGCCAGAAGATAATAATCGCCGCCCACCGCGCCTTGTATGCGGTTGTAAAATTGCACGGTTTCGCCCGGTGCATACAGGCGTTTATTGGTTTGCACTTCGTACAAGCTGGCGCTGGCACTGGGCACATCGGCTTCCACCAGCATGAGGCGGGCGTTTTTATAATCCCCCAACACCAATGCGACCAGCTTTTGGTTGAACAGTTTGACGCGGCAATTGCCTTCAACGGAATAGGGTATTAACATCTGGCGCGTAGTCCAGTTTTGGCCGTCCGGGCTGTAGCGGTACATGGTGTTACCATTTGCGCCATCCGCGTCAATGGGTTGCGGCGGCGAGTTGTCCCACACGCCATGGATGCCGCCTGCGCTGTCAATGGCCAGCCCTGGCCCCATGCCTGCTACGTGGGGGACACCGGGATAGGTACTTTGGCCAGCCACAGGGATCATGTTCCAGGCATTGGCTGTGGCATCGTAACGGCCCACGATATTAGAGCTGCCGCCATGATAGCCGTTGGGCTGGGTGGCGTAGCGATACATGGCGGCATACGGTGCGCCGTTGCCATTTAGCACCAGCGTGGTCCAAAATTCGTTTTCCGACAGCGTGCCGCTGATGTCAATGTTGGATGGCACCCAGGTCATGCCATCATCAGAGTAGGCATAGCGCAAGTTATGGCCAGTGCCGGGCGGAAAATACACGGGATTGACGCTACAATGGCCTTGGTTGCAGGTCGGATAGGCGCTACGCAGAAAATCGGCATTTTTGTCGCCATAGGTCAAGTGAAAGCGTTTGCGCGCGGGATCGTATGCAAAATCCGCCACACGGAAATACGGGTGCGGATAAGTGGAGGCCGCTGGCGCGGGCGCGCCCAGCGAAGGCAAGCTGTTGTGCAATTCGTTCATTTGCCAGGTATTTTCGCCAGTGGGGCGGTATAGGCGCAAGGTGCGCGCAAAGGGTTGGGGCAGCAGCACGCCGTCTTTGGCAAAGACCTCGCCTTCGCGGATAAAAATGGGGCGGTTGTCGCCGTCGAGTTGCATCCGGGTGTGAAACGCGCCAGAAGCCACTGGAATGGCCGCGCTGGGTTTACCGTCTTTAATTTGTTGATACACCAGCCATTCTTTGTGGGCCACTCCGTTGGCATCTTTCATTTCTTTGGACACCAGATAGGACACATGCACCGTACCCGCACTGTCTACTTGAATTGCCGTGGAAATGGAGCCAAGTTTGCCTTTTTCCTCTAAAATTTGCTGGCTGTTTGCGCCAGTCTGCGGTGCCCAACCGCCGCCGATGGTTTTTTTGGCATAGATGATTTGCGTGCGGTTTTGGCCCAGTGCGGGATTTTCTTCCAGATTGGCGGGCAGCGCATTGGGCGCAGGGCGGGCGTAAATTAAATGAATTGTGCCATTGGCATCAATATCAAACTGGTAGGAATAAATGCGGCGGTCATAGGATTCTTCTGAGTCATCAATTTGGTATTCCTGCACCTGGGTCAACTCCGACCAGGCGGGCGGCGCGGTCAGGGTTAGCAATAAGGCCAGCAGGCCCGTGCGGCGGACAGAGGGACGGCGCATTGAAAACGGCTGCATGAAATTCTCCTTTAGACATGGCCAGCAACGCTGGCGTTTAATGTGGGGTGAAAAAAGAAACGAAAGAGGATCATACCGGCTTGCAGTAAGATCAGTAAAGCCAATAATAACTCAATGCGGTGCTCCCACAGCCAGCGCGGCTTTTCGGCGGCGCGGGGCGATGCATTGTCTACGATGCTGTTGAATTCGCGGCTGGCGGATTCTACTGGCTGAAAGCGGAATTTATACAACACATTGTTATAAATGTCGTTGAATGCCGCGCCATGATCGAGCAACACCGCCGAATGATGCGCGCCGTAAATGGTATTGCCCGCTATGATGTTTTCGCTGCTGGGAAAGGCATCGTATAAGTTTTGCTCGTCAGCGTGATCCAACTTCGCGTAGCCAATCAACACGCCGAAAAAGTGAAACTTGCTGTTGCTGCCCAAATTATTGTCCAGAATACTGTTGAACAAAATCAAATTGCGGAACGCGGCGCGCACCATTTTGATGCCATCGCCTGCGTTGCCCTGAATGCGGTTGGCAACCAATTGATTGAGCGCGGCATTGTCCATGGAAATGCCAGGCAGCTTGGCCACGGAACCGCCGTCTGGGCCGCGCCCCAGCGCCAGCACAAAGTCGGCTGCGAGTTCATCATCGGCTTGTTTCAGGCGAAAGCCATTGCCAGTCACTGTATTGTCCATCACGATGTTGAACAGCGCGCCGCCGTCTAAGCATACGCCTTCCTTGTCATTGCCATGAAATTCGTTGGCGCGGATAACATTGGCTACACCGCCATCCACGTATAAACCAGAAGCGCGGTTCATGGAAAACGAGTTGTGCGTAAATAGATTGTGGTGCGGCGCGGTGGGGGCGTTGGCTAGCACGCCCGTGCGCACCGCCTGGGCCTGAAACGCGGTTTCATCGTGCCAATCATCCTCCCATGGCGTGTCGGTTAGCACCGCACCAGCGTGCCAGTTGAAGTAATCTGTGCCATGGTCAAAGCGGCTGTAGCGCACCAAAATATGCTGCACAGGCCCGGCCAGTGTGAGTGCAGAATCGGCATGACCATGGGCGTGGATATGTTCCACTAAGCCGTATTGGCTGTTGCCTTGAATGACAATGCCACGGCGGTTATCCTGTAATTCAATGCGTTGCAGTAAAAAATGTCCGCTGTTGCGCACCCAAACCGCCACATCCGCGCCATGGATACGCAGGCCGCTGAGGCTGAATTGGCGGATGCCATCGGCAATAAAGGCGGGCGCGTCGCTAGGGCCAGTGATTTCGCTGTTCAAGCCAACCACAGCTTGGCCTTCGCGCAGACGCACTGGCGACTCTAACGCGAGATGGCTGGTTTGCACCACAATCCTGGCGTTGATTGGCGTGACGTTGATTACCATCTGTAATTCCTTGGCTGTGGTGCCTTGAAATAGTACCGACGTACCGGTGAACCAAGCAAGCGCTGGATCACTGGCTTCCGCGCCGATGGGCGGTTGCGCTGGACTTAGTTCAGCCAAAATTGTTGCTGCCAATTGTTCGCTAAATCGGTCTGGGTCTTCCAGTTGCGTAAATTGCACGTCGGTTTGCGCCAATTTGCGCATGGCCTGGCTGTTGTGGAGTTGCGTGTACAGCGGGTGTTCGGGCGGAATGCGTTCTAAGGGGGGCAACTGGAAGGTCTGGTGCAGGGACGCAGCATGGCTGGCAGACCAGCCGCTGAGCGCACAGAGCAGGGCGGTGAAATAACAGACGAGTTTGTAATTCATGCAAGGAAGTTCCGGTGGGGAAGCGGGGCTGGGCGGGGACGGGGGAGCGCCTTAGAATGCCATGTTCGCGGAGCGTGGCAGTGCGTAACGCGCCCGCCCAGCGTGCGCTGGGCGGGAAAGCAGGAGGGTAGTGCCCCAATCCACAGGGTGACAGGCAATAAAAAAATAATAAAAACAATCAACTATTCCAGGGGTGCCCTATTTATCGGGGCATTACCAAATCCACGAGGTATTCGGAAAGCCCCGAAGGGGCGAAATCCATATAGCCCAGGG
>DYPE01000001.1 GCA_020720085.1 Dichelobacter nodosus
CCGGACGCAGGGGTGAGTTGGGGGCGAGAACGCCGTAGTAGCGATGCCGGTGTTGTCTTGGCGGCGGAACCAGGGCGGCGATGCGGTCGATCAGCTCCAGCGGCGAGAGGATGAGCTGGGTGCGCCCGTCCGGGCTAGGACAAGGGCTAAGTGGTAGATCAACCGCTGGGCGTCGAGTTCTTCCAACCGGTTGGCGGCAAAGGGTGGCCGGGCGCAATAGCGCAGCAGGCGTTCCACTCCTTGGCGGTTCTGCGCCTCGATGCGCACCGAGACGTCTAGCGAGAATCCGCCGCCGTGGTTCCACTGCTCCATCTCCTGGCGGCCTTCTTTTTCGAACAGGCCGCGCCGCCCGAACGCCCGCAAGCCTGTCCTGAGCCTGTCGAAGGGATGCGGCGGCGGACTTGGGTCTGCACCGCTTCGGCGTCGTCCGCATCGAGTTCCTCCACCTCGATGAATCTTGCGCCCTGCTCGGGGTCGGGTTCGAAAACGCCGTCAATGACGACGACGTGGAAGGTGGATGAACGCCACCGCGCCAATTCGCGCCTTGGGGCCTGCCCCAGGGCTGCGGGTCAGTGACTAGAAATGGCGTCCAGTCGTAAAACAACTGAGTATTCATCCGAGCTGGTCATTACCCCGCTACGCGGCGTTGGGGACACTTCCAACAGAGTCAGGCGATACCCGTCAATTTCCCGCTGTGCATTGTCAGCCCCCTCCGTCCCCAACGTCAAACTGAATTCGCCGCCATTCAGCTCGCCCGTGTACAGCGCTTCCATGCCCACCGTCACCTCACCAGCCTGGATACAGAGCACATCAATTGGACAGCGCGAGTCTTCAACCGCGCCCAGGAAGTGAATCGCCAGATTGCTACCGGGTAGCATGGCATATTGCGTCCCTTTCAGGCTGAAACTTCTGCCCAACGTGATGGACACCACCTTTGGCCGCTCGGATAGGTGTTGCAGCGTAAAAGTGCCGGTGTCGAAGTCCAAACGCAATTGCGCGTTGTAATATGTCTTTGCGCCATCAACCGTCAACTGCGGAACAGTCAGCGTCCCGTCTTTACTGGGAAATGCAGGCATCTCGCCCGCATGGACGGCAAGTGGGAGCGCGAAAATGACAGGGAAGAGAGAGATTTTCATTGTAAACTCCTTGGATATGTGAGAACAACCGGACTGGGTTACATCCTAAATTTTACAGTCATTTTTACATGCCGTCCCGGCGCGCATACGGCTCGCCTGTAGCAGCGCACTAAGGCTGTAAAAGAACCCCCAACCCGCGTATAATACCCATCTAATTTAGACGGAAATTAAAACCGAGTCAAACATGCAAGAACGGCGTTACAAAATTGGGGCAAACCGGCGGCAAGGGATGCTAATGCCGCCGAGTATATGAAGACTATGTATCAGAAACCAATCTGGTGCGGCGATAGATGCCTATGTGGACACGCTGGACATGGCGAAGTTGGGGTTTGCCTACACTGACGCGGGCAGCGCGTTGGGCGGGCAGCCTGCGTATCCGCCGGCGGTGCTGTTGAAGTTGTATCTGTATGGCTATGAAAACAAAACTTGTGCTGAGCCTGCGATGCACAAGTTTTCGCAAGAATAATTTGGGTAGTGCCCCAATCCACAGGGCGACAGGCAATAAAAAAACAATAAAAACAATTAATTGCTCTATTAACACCCTATTTATCGGGGCATTACCATAATTTGAAAGCGCTGAAAAACGTCAACCGGGAGTTTGTGCGGCTGTGCCGCGAACTGGGCTTGTTTGGGCGGGAAGAAGTGTCGATAGACGGCACGTTTATTCGCGGCAACGCCAGCAAAGCAAGCATTCACACCCAGGAAAAGCGGTGCACTGAGTTTGTCGAAGTGTTGGAAAAACAATAGCCTAAACTTACGCAAGAAGTGGAGGAACCCCCTTTTTTAGCGTAAATGAGCCGCTAAAAGCGTTATTTAGCGGCTTTTTTTGGCGTTTTTACCGGTTTGGGGGCTGTGTGGTGTGGGTATTTTTACAGCCTCTCCAGCATCACTGCCATTCAGTTTGAAAAAACGGGGCTGAATATCCACATTAAAAGCTATGACAACCGACGTTGGAATTTCAGGCATTGCCACGCAGTTAGCGCTGGCCCGCATGGAGTGGGAGTACGAAATTTCCCTGCTCACCGACCGCGCGACTTGGCTTGCCATGGCCAAATTATTTGGCATCACCTATCTCATCATGGTACTCATCCTGGGCGTAGCGCTGGTGGGACAGGGCGAGTGGCGCGCCTGGCTGACGCTGGCGCAAGGTATGTTGTATCTCATGGTCGGACTCATGGCCGCCACAGCCGTGGCCATGATGTTACTGATGCGTAATCGCATGGTGATGCACTATCGAATCGATAATGCGGCGGTTTTCTGCGAATCGCGTGTTCCTGCGCTAGAACACGCGGCAGCGTATGGCTTTTGGTTGGGTTTATTGATCGGCAAAGTTAAACTTGGCGGCAAATTGCGCCAGGCAGCGCACCAATCCATGACTTTAGAATGGAACTTGATCAGCCAAGCACGTTACGACGAGCGCCGCTACCGGATTACCCTGCGCAACCGTTGGCGCGATTTAGTCGTCTTGTACTGCCCGCCCGAACGCTACACCGCCATTGCAGCACGAATACACGCTGGCTTGGCGCACAGCCACGCGCCTGCCCGCCAGGCCAAGCCTTCGCCCCTGCCCCAAGCCTTGCGGCGTAGCGTGTTGATTACATTGGCATGTACTGCGCCGTTTGCATTACCGTATCCTTTTGAGCAAGATGTATTTATTGTGATTTATTTATGGGGATTTTCCATCGCTATGGTATGGATTTTATGTTTGCTGGGCTATGCTGTACTGTTTGGCGTGGTATGGAGTTTGGGCGAATTGGTATATGCTGGCTGGCGTGTGCATACCATCCATGTGCCGTGGGAAGACGGCCCGGTGTATTGGCGTGGCGTGGAATTCGTCAGCGGCGACGAATGGCTGGGCGTGGCGTTATGCGTGGTCGCGCTGGGATACCTGGCGTGGGACGCCTGGCGCGCAGTACGCGGCAAAGCGCCGTCCATGCTCGCGCGTGACATGTTGGGCGAGGATAGCTAATTGGCCTTAAACCGTGGTATGCGCCGTTGCCCGGTAAATTCCGCCCGGTTGGAGGAAAATTGATTGACAATGCCAATAGACTGCCGGAAAATATCTGAGTCATTGAATAAATTCGTAATTTTGTGGAGGTCACCTTATGTTGCGCAGATTCCTTATCCTCATCCCCCTGTTGCACCCGCTGCTTGTATGGGCGGAAATCGTTACCGATGGCACCTTAGGGGGCAAAGCTGCCTTATCCGGGCCGCACTACACCGTTGCTGACACGCTGGGCGTGCGCACGGGCAATCACTTGTTTCATAGTTTTGCGCAGTTTTCCTTGGCTGGTCACGAATCGGCCACATTTACCGGGCCGGATGCTATAGAACGGGTCATCAGCCGGGTGACGGGCGGAGCACCTTCTGCTTTGGACGGTACCTTGGCAGTGGCCATGCCGAACGCAGATTTTTATTTTTTTAATCCAGCGGGTGTGTTATTCGGCCCCAATGCCCAGTTGGATGTGCCGGGTTCTGTGCATATTTCTACTGCGCCTCAGTTGCTTTTTGAAGATGGCACAGCCTTTTCCGCGCTTGCGCCAGGCAGCCAACTCACCACCGCCCCTCCGCAAGCCTTTGGCTTTGTCAATGCGCCGCCCGCAACACTTACCGTCAATGGCAGCACCTTGGCACTCACTTCGCCACAGGAAACCCTTTCCCTGACTGGCGGCGAAGTGCGCATACAATCTGCCAGTATCGCCGCAGCTCCTGGGCAGTTGCATATTGCGGGCGCAAGCGGTGCTGGCACGTTGGCCGTGTTTGACGATGGCATTCAAGGCACAGCGCAACCTGCGGATGTGCAAATCAAAAATTCCTTACTCAGTGCCAGCGGCGGTGGTGATTTAGCAGTACGAGCCAAAAACCTGAGTTTAGATAATGCGCTGCTCAGTTCCAGCACCAATACCCAGCAAAATGCTGGCACCATTGCGGTGCAAGCTGAAAACATTACTGGCGTAAATGGCGGACGCTTTGCGGGCAATTCGGTCAGCAAGGAAGCCAATGCGGGCCGTGGCGGCAGCATTGAACTCAATGCCACGGGCAACATCA
Source organism: Dichelobacter nodosus (assembly GCA_020720085.1). GTDB lineage: Bacteria > Pseudomonadota > Gammaproteobacteria > Beggiatoales > Beggiatoaceae > DYPE01. The sequence goes on from DYPE01000001.1 coordinate 4,185, forward strand.
CGTTTCAAGGCCGTTCCACGCAAGGGGCCAGCGGCATTACCGCTACGGCCAATGCGGGCGGCGGCGGCAATATTGACGTACAGGCCGCCAATCTGAGCTTACAAGACGGCGCGCAAATCAGCGCCACCACGTTTGGCCAGCGTCAAGGCGGCCAGGTGGACATTCAAGCCGAGGGCAGCGTGCATTTGGCAGGTGTCAATAACCAGGGCGTGGGCAGCAGCATTTTTGCCAACAGCCGGGGCCAGGGCAATGCGGGCGCGGTGCGCATACGTGCGGCGCAGTTGAACGTGGAAAATGGCGGGCTGATTGGCTCTTCCGCGCTCGCTAGCGGCAATGGCGGCAACCTTGAAATAAAAACCGATACCGTGCGCTTGCAAGGCGAAGATGGCCGGGGCGTGACCAGCAGCATTTTGGCCAACACCAGTGTGACAGGTAAAGGCGGCGTGATCGAGGTGCAAACCGGAGCCATGGAAGTGTTGGATGGTGCCATGGTGCGCTCCGACAGCGCAGGCACAGGCGCGGGCGGCAGCATTGCCATTGCCGCGCAAAGCCTGACGTTGGCGGGCAACGACAGCAGCGGCTATGGCGCGCTGATCAGTTCCAATAGCAATGCAGCGGGCAATGCAGGTGCAGTGCAAATCCAAACCGATGAATTAACGATAAAAAATGGCGGTCAAGTCGGCAGCAGCGCGTTCAGCACAGGCCACGGCGGCGTGGTCGATATTACTGTGCGCGGCGCGGCGCTGATCACTGGACAAGATCAAAGTGAGGACGCATTCCACAGCGGCGTGTTCAGCACCAGCGAAGGGGAGGAAGCGCAGGCGGGCAATGCAGGTACCCTCGTCATTAAGGCGGACACGCTGACTATGGCCGAGGGTGCGGAAATCAGCGCATTCACTAGCAGCACCGGGCGCGGCGGTGACATTGGTATTCAAACCGGCAGCATGGAAATGCGTGAAAACAGCCTAATTTCCGCGCGCAGCGACAGCCGTAGCGATGCTGGTCAGGTGTATGTGCATATCACGCAGGGCAATCTAGTGATGCACGATGCCACCATTGAAACCGAAGCGCTGAGCGCAGATGGCGGCGACGTGGTCGTGCGCGCGCCAGGCCATTACCTAGATTTGCGCAACAGCCGTATCAGCACCAGCGTCAACCAAGATTTTGGCGGCGGCGGCAATATCGCGCTAAACCCAGAGTTTTTGTTGTTGGATCATAGCCAGATTTTTGCCAAGGCCAAAAAAGGCAAAGGTGGCAATATCGACATTTTAACCAGCGGCGTGTATAACTACAGCGGCGAAGCCATTGAACAAGTCATTAATGCGTCCTCGGAATTGGGCGTGGACGGCGTGGTGGAAATTCATACGCCCGATGAGAGCGGACTAGATTCATTTTTTGCGCTGCCTACCGGCTTAATGACAGTGGATGCCGCACTGACTTCGCCGTGCGGCCAATCTGGCGCGCAAAACCGTATTGTCATTACCCAGCCGCCTGGCGTTTCCACTGTGGGCCAAGGCGACTTCCTGCCAGCCGGGATTTCCGCGCGCGTTCAGGAGTAGCTTTACCACCTCTGCCTTCCATTATAAGGGAATCCTATGCAAACCATGCCATGTTTCTGTATGCGATCCGCTGTTCTGGCCAAGCTCGCGCTCTTTCTAATTAGCCTGGGGCTGGTGCTGTCTGTTGCAGCGCAAACGCCGTTGCAAAGCGGGGAAACACATTACCAACAAGGAAATTTCCAACAAGCCATTGCCCTGTGGGAACCGTTGTTGGAAAAACCAGACACTGCCTTGCCAGATCAATACACCTTGTTGTTGCGGCTAAGCCAGGCGTACAAAGCAGTGGGCATGTATGCCGAAGTGTTCACCGCGTTGAATGCAGCCATGGACATTGCCGATGAACTGGAAGACCCGACCAAACAAGCGGCAGTGTTTACCCAAATCAGCGATGCCTGGCTGGTGGACGGCGATCAGGAAAACGCCATGCTGGCCGCAGATCAAGCGGTGGAATTGGCACGCGAGTTGAACCACCCCGCTTTATTGGCGCACGCCTTAAATGCGCTGGGCAATGTGCTGGCCGTGTCGGACTACCAACCCTTGGCGCGTGAGCATTACACTGAAAGCACCCAACTGGCGCAGCAAGCTGGAGAAACTGAACTCGTCGCCACAGTGGCGGTGAATTTTTTCAAAGCCTGTTTGTATGACGAGCCAGTGGTGGAAACCATGGCCGCCTTGGGTCGCGCTTTGGCAGCGGTCAACGTGCTGTCAGAACAACAAGCCAAAGCCTCCGCCTGGATCAGCCTGGGCACGCTGGCGCAATACCTGCTCAATGACCGTGAATTGCAACAACATCCCGACAAATTAGAAGCTGTGCGCGGCCAAGCCCGCCAAGCCTTACAAAACGCCATTGCCTTGGCGGATAAACTGCAAGCGCCCCGCTTGCAATCGCTGGCACACGGACGACTGGGACAATTGTACGAAGCCAGCGGCCAAGTAGACGATGCGCTCAGCCTCACCCGCCAAGCGCTGTTTTTTGCCCGCACTGGCAGCCACCCGGAAATTCAATATTTGTGGGAATGGCAACAAGGCCGCATTTTTTATGCCCAAGCGCGCGAAAAAGACGCGCTGGCTGCCTACCAAGCCGCTGCGGCTACGCTCAAACCCATACGCTACACCATTAATGTTGGCTATCGCGGCGCGCATGGCACGTTTGATGAAAACGTGCGCCCAGTGTACTACGAATTGGCCGATTTGCTGTTGCAATTGGCGGCCAAAGCGCAAGGCAAGGTGGATCAGCAAGAATATTTGAAAGCTGCACGCGACGCAGTAGAAACCGTAAAAATGGCGGAGTTGGAGGAATATTTTCGCGATGAATGCGTAGTACGCGCGCAAGCTCGCGCCAAGGGCGTGGACGAAACGCCACCCAACACGGCAGTGCTCTACCCCATTCCGCTCGAAGATCGCACCGCCTTGCTCATCAGCATAGGCAATGAAATTCATGCGGTGGATGTGCCTGTTACGGGTGAAGAAGTTAATGTCACGGCGCAGGAATTGCGCATCCGTTTGCAAGCGCGCGCGGACAACCGCTTTTTGCAACCCGCGCAAAAACTCTACGACTGGCTGATCCGTCCAGTGGACAAATGGTTGGCTGAAGCGAATATCGATACCTTGGTATTTGTACCCGATGGCCGTTTACGCCTCATTCCCATCAGTGTATTGCACGATGGCAAGTCATTTTTAGTAGAACGGTATGCGCTGGCTATCACACCCGGCTTGTCGCTCACTGACCCGCAAAAACTGATCTGGCAAGATGCCAAATTGCTGCTCATCGGCCTGTCCGACGCAGTACAAGGGTATCCGCCGCTAATTAACGTGCCCAAGGAATTGCGCACGATTCAAGGCTACGGCAAAGCCACCCAATTGCTGAATAAAGAATACTCGCTAGAAACTTTGCGTAGCCAATTACAACATGGCGACTATTCTGTGTTGCACATGGCCACCCACGGCGAATTTAGCGGCAATCCCGACGAAACCTATTTGTTGGCGTATGAAGACAAAATCACCCTGGACAAACTACAAGAAGTCATTGGATTAGGCCAGTTTCGCAAAACACCGATAGAATTGCTGACGCTAAGCGCCTGCCGTACTGCAGTGGGCGATGACCGTTCTGCGCTAGGGTTGGCTGGGGTTGCAGTCAAGGCTGGTGCGCGTAGCGCCATGGCCAGCTTATGGTTTGTCGATGACGAGGCCACCTCCCTAATTATGCAAGATTTTTATAACGAATTGTTCACCGATAACACGCTGACCAAGGCCAAGGCATTGCAAAAAGTGCAACGCAAATTGATCGGTCAACCGCGTTATTGGCACCCCTCTTATTGGGCACCGTTCCTGCTGATAGGCAATTGGCTATAGCGCGGGAATGGCCGTGTTAGCCTGCGCTGCTGGAAAATATTTTTTGCCACCAGCGCGTGCGGTTGGCGGGGATAGGGGCGGAATCTTCAATAAGCTCTGGCTTCATGCGCGACAATATCCAGCGCGGCGGGATAATTTGGCCGCTAGAGCCGCAAGATGCGCCCAAGTGGCCTGGGTCGAAAATTTTCACCATGCACGGGGATTCTAGCGAATCTGCATATACAATACCGCAGTAGTCGTAATCGTGTTCAGTGCGCAATAAGTTATCGATTTCGCGTAAAAATTGTTGCAACTCATAGGCGGCAACCGGTTCCTCGGGCAGCGGTTGGTTGACAAAATAGACATACCAGCCTTCGGGGGTATGTTCCACCGCATCCCACAGCGCGTCAAGTTGGTGCCAGCGCAATACACCGCGAAAATATCCCCGGTACATTTTTCGAAATTCACTGTCCATGGTTGTGCTCATGATGGCTTTATTCCTGGCGCAAGGGCGACACGGTTATTTGGGCAGAATACCGCTTACGGCCATAAACCGCATGTTTTCGCCTTCAAATCCCGGTGAAAATATGTTTATAAAAGCAACAAAATAGTGATCTTTATACGTGTATGCCTGGTAAATGCGGTAGCGTGTAGCGCAGCCCCGGCCCGCAGGCAAGGCGTTGTCTTGTTGCAACACGGTGCGCTTGCCATTGTGCAAATTGTTGAGGGCCACCGTGAGCCGTTGCGCAACGCCTAGCACGCCGCAAGTTTGCTCGGTTGGCGTTGCGCTAAGTTGCAGTTGGTAATCACCTTGTGCTACGCCGCCCTCAGGCGATTGCAGAGAGAATTCGGCGCTGAGCGGGTCAGTAGTGCGTTCGGGCAAAGGATTGGCGACAACGAGGTTACCCAACTGCGCGGGTTCTAAGTTCAGTTCGCGCAAGATAGGCAATACTTGGACGCGCTGGCGTGCGCGCAAGGTAGACAAATCGGTATTGTCGGTTTCACCGCGCTTGGGCGGAGCGGCGTACACGTTACGTGCCACGTCTACAAAAAAATATTCAGAATACGACGCGCCACGGCCATCAGATACGCCATATTGTTCAAACGCTAAGGATTTGCCGTCAGATGAAAAGCCGATGAAGCGCAATTCAGCGGCATCGCCAGCCCATGCCCAGCCCGTTGTGGCCAAAATCAACGCCCAGCAGGTAAAAAAAATCCGTGGGTTCATTGGCAACCGTTGAATAGCCAGGGGGTTTGCAGCAGTTGGCGGGCTTCGTAGGCGCGGATTTCCTCTGCGTATTGCAATGTCAGACCGATGTCATCCAAGCCATTGAGTAGACAATATTTACGGAATTCACCCACCGCAAACGCCAGCGCGTTGCCGTTGGGTAAGGTAATGGTTTGCGCGGGCAAGTCGATTGTCAGTGCATAGCCAGGAATAGCGGCAATTTCGGCGAACAGTCGATCCACTTCAGTTTCCGGCAGTTGAATAGGCAATATGCCATTTTTGAAGCAATTATTGTAAAAAATATCGGCAAAGCTGGGGGCAATGATGGCGCGGAAGCCATAGTCAGCCAAGGCCCAGGGCGCGTGCTCGCGGCTGGAGCCGCAACCGAAATTGGTGCGTGCTAGCAACAGGGTGGCATTTTGGTAGCGTTGCTGGTTTAAGACAAAATCAGGGTTGCGCGGCCTGGCGCTACAGTCCATTCCGGGTTCGCCATGGTCTAAATAACGCCATTCATCAAATAGATATACGCCAAAACCAGTGCGTTCTATGGATTTTAGAAACTGTTTGGGAATAATGGCGTCTGTATCTACGTTCGCCCGGTCTAAGGGCGTGACGATACCAGTGTGACAAGTGAACGGTTGCATAATTTATATCATCATTAAAGGCCGTTTACTGCGTAAATGCCATCGGCGTTGCGCCAGTAGCCCCGATAATCAAGACCATAGCCAAATACATAACGGTCGGGAATGTTCAGGCCAGTGAAATCTGCACGAGCCATGCCGCCCGGTGCACGCGAACGCTGTTTGTCCGTCAACACGCAACTGTATACAGCGGCTGCGCCCTGATTGCGGCAATACAGGCTCACTTGTTGCAGGGTTATCCCCTCGTCCAAAATATCGTCCACAATAATCACGGTGCGATTTTTCATGGGAATGCCGGGTTCTTTCAACCAACTTAGCTCGTTGCCTTGGGTCTCGCCGCGATAGCGGGTGGCGTGGGCGTAATCCAGTTGTAGGGGAAAATTCAAACGCGGCAATAATAGGCCTGCCGGTACAATGCCACCGGTGACAATGGCCAGCACAATCGGGTTGGCATGGGCGAATTGTTCGTTTAATTGCGCGGCCAAGCGATCCAGCGCCTCTTCAATTTGCGCCTTGGTGCAGAGGCATTCCGCTTCAGCGCGAACTTGGCGCAGGTGTTCCAAGGTAACCGGTTGGCTCATTGTAATTTTCCTGGAAAATGAAAGGTAAAATCCACAGCCAGGCGAAGTGATCCGCACTGGAGCCTGGTCAGCGGCCTAAAAACCTTAGCCTTGCCGTGGGAGCGCGGTTGGTTGCAGCAGGGCGAGAATTTCTTCCAATTCCTGCCGCAACCCGCGAATAAGGCTGGCACGATCCATCGGCGGCACCAGCCCGTCATCAATCAGTTGTTGTTTGGCACCGCCAATGGTAAAGCCGTGTTCGTAAAGCAGATTGCGGATTTGGCGGATAAGTAACACATCCTGGCGTTGATAATAACGCCGATTGCCGCGCCGCTTGATTGGACTAAGCTGTTGAAATTCCTGTTCCCAATAGCGCAATACGTGGGGTTTTACCGCGCATAGCTCGCTGACCTCGCCAATGGTGAAGTAGCGTTTATTGGGAATTTCAGGCAGTTCATTATTGTTCGATAGTTCCAGCATACTTTTCTACCCGCGCTCTCAATTTTTGGCCAGGCCGGAAAGTCACGACGCGGCGGGCAGTGATTGGAATCTCTTCCCCAGTCTTGGGATTGCGTCCGGGCCGTTGGTTTTTTTTGCGCAAATCAAAATTGCCAAACCCGGATAGCTTAACCTGTTCTCCCTTTTCCAGGCAAGCCCTGATTTCCTCAAAAAATAAATCAACCATTTCTTTTGCTTCGCGCTTGTTGAGACCCAGTTCTTCAAACAGGCGTTCCGCCATTGCTGCTTTTGTCAGTGCCATGATTTATTCCCTCAATGTAGCCTGAAATGTACGAGCCAGCGACGATAGAATTTGTGCAATCGCCGCATCCACTTCCTCTTCGGTGAGGTTGCGCGATGTGGAACGAAAGGTTAATCCTGCCGCCATACTCTTTTTTTCTGTTGGAATACCCTTTCCTTCATAAATATCAAATAGATGAACATTAGTCAACAGTTCACCGCCAAAATTTTGCATTTCTGCTAGCAAATCCGCCGCCAATACCGTTTTATCTACTACAAGCGCTAAGTCCCGGCGTAGGCTGGGGAACTTAGAAACCAGTTGATAACGCGGTATAACGCTCGCCACTATCGCCGCCAATTCCAATTCAAACAGGAAAACCTGATCGGGCAATTCCCATTCGCTCGCCAAGGAGGGGTGAATGGCGCCCAGCCAGCCAATGGCTTGGCCATTGCGTAGAATTTGGGCAGTTTGGCCCGGATGTAGCGCGGGATGGGTGTGCGCTTGAAAAACCACGCCCGGATTTTCGCCTGGCAAGGCCTGTAGCAAGCGTTCGACATCATTTTTTACGTCAAAAAAATCCACTGGGCGAGCAGCCACGCCCCATTGCGCGGGATGCGCCAAGCCAGTGGCCACCCCCGCTATCATGGGTTGTTGGCGGATTTCGCCGCTGTTTTGTGCAAGAAAACGCAGGCCCGTTTCAAATAGGCGAATGTCTTTTTGCTGGCGTTGCCAGTTGTGACGCAACGCATTGAGCAGACCCGGCCACAGGCTGACGCGCATGGCGGCCATATCGGCAGCAAGCGGGTTAGCCAATAAAATGGCCTGAGCGTGTGGTGCGATTTTTTGTTGTAAACGTTCGTCCACAAAACTGTAAGTAATCGCTTCGCGGTAGCCGCGCTCCACCAAAATGCGTTTGCCTTCGCGTGCGGTTTTTGCCGCCATGGGCCGCATCCGCGCTTGTACTTTGGTAGTCGGTGCAGTGGGCAGGTTGTTGTAGCCGTGGATACGCGCGACTTCTTCGATCAAATCGATTTCCAGACCAATGTCATGGCGGAAAGAAGGCGGTGTAACCCACCATTCATCACCGTCCGAGCGCACGCCCATGCCCAAGCGTGCCAACGTGGCGGTAATTTCTGCCGTGTCTAAGGCCACGCCGAGAATTTGGGCAATGCGCTGTGCGCGCAAACGGATGACTTGCGGTTGCGGCACATGTTCCATGTGGACTTGTTCGAGAATCGGGCCAGGTTGCCCGCCAGTAATGGCCAACAGCAGCGCAGTAGCCCGTTCTATGGCCTGTACTTGCAACGCGGGGTCTACTCCGCGTTCAAAGCGGTAGGATGAATCGGTTTGTAGGCCATGGCGGCGGGCGCAACCCGCCAGCGCTTGCGGCGCGAAATAGGCGCTTTCTAGGAAAATATCTGTGCTGTGCTCTGTCACTGCGGATGATTTTCCGCCCATGACGCCTGCCAGCGCTAAAGCGTGTGCGTGATCTGCAATGACAAGATCGTTTGTTTGCAAGGTGATTTCTTGCCCATCTAACAATTCCAACGTTTCACCCGCGTGCGCGTTGCGCACGATGATGCCGCCGTGCAGTTGCGCGAGATCAAAGGCGTGCATAGGTTGGCCCAATTCGAGCAAAACATAGTTGGTTACATCCACCACCGGGTGAATGGCACGAATGCCGGAACGCCGCAGGCGTTCGCGCAACCATAATGGCGTTTGCGCGCCAGGGGCAATGCCGCGAATCACCCGCCCAACATAACGCGGGCAAGCACTGGGGTTGTGAATGTCTACAGGGAACGCATCGGCAATGACTGGCGCAATGGCGGGCATTTTCGGCGGCGTAAGCGCGCAACGGTGAAGCGCACCAGTTTCGCGGGCAATACCTTGAATGCTCAGACAATCGCCGCGATTGGGGGTGAGGTCAATGTCAATGCAAACATCGTTCAAGCCCAAATATTCGCGGATGTCCATGCCCACTGGCGCATCGGACGGCAATGGCAACAGTCCACTGGCATTTTCAGCCAACCCCAGTTCAGTGGCTGAACACAACATACCGAACGATTCCACGCCGCGCAGCTTGCTTTTTTGAATGGCAATACCCGGCAATTGTGCCCCAATCAAGGCAGTGGGCGCTTTTAAGCCTGGCGCTGCGTTAGCAGCACCGCACACAATGGTAAGCGCCTCAGCCAGGCCCACTTGCACTTGGCATACGCGCAATTTGTCGGCATTGGGATGTGGATCACAGGTGAGAATTTCACCTACTACCACGCCGCTGAAATGGGCGGCAACAGGTGTTACCGCATCCACTTCCAGGCCAGCCATGGTGTATTGTTCAACCAATTGTTGCGTGGATGCGGTGGGATTGACCCATTCCCGCAGCCATTGTTCGCTGCATTTCATGCTGTAAGAATTCCCGCAAGATAAGGATACACCAGGGAAATTTCGTGGTGGATTACGGCAGTATGGGCGCGTTAATGCTGCACGTGATGCGTGCGCTTAAAATTGCCGTAAGAACTGGTAGTCATTTTCAAAAAACATGCGTAAATCAGGAATACTAAAATACAGCATGGCAAGACGCTCCACACCCATGCCAAAAGCGTAACCGGTATAGCGTTCCGCATCAACGCCTACGTGTTTGAACACATTGGGGTGCACCATGCCGCAACCCAACACTTCCAACCAACCACTGCCTTTGCAAATTGAACAGCCTTTGCCCGCGCAATGCACGCACTGGATGTCAGCTTCTGCCGAAGGTTCGGTGAAGGGAAAATAGGAAGGCCGGAACCGCACCGCTAAGTCCTCACGCTCGAAAAAAGCTTGCAGAAAATCATGCAAAATACCACGCAAATCCGCAAAACTGGTGCCTTCATCCACCAATAAACCTTCCACTTGGTGAAACATGGGCGTGTGCGTAACATCAGAATCACAACGGTATACACGGCCTGGCGCAATAATGCGGTAAGGCGGCGGATTGTTTTCCATGATGCGGATTTGCACGGGTGAGGTGTGGGTGCGCAACAAGGTATGGGGCGTAATGTAAAACGTGTCGTGCATGGCCCGTGCGGGATGGCTGGCGGGAATGTTGAGCGCAGTAAAATTGTGATAGTCATCCTCAATTTCAGGGCCTTCCGCCACATCAAATCCCAGCCGGGCAAATAAATCCTCAATTTTGTACAGCATCTGGGTGATAGGATGCAATCCGCCCCCAGCCTGGCCACGCCCCGGTAAAGTGACATCAATGGTTTGCGCCGCCAATTTGGCCGCCAGCAGTGCTTGTTCTAGGCATTGCTGGCGTTGCGCGATAGCGGTTTGCAAATCGCGCTTGGCCAGATTGATGCCTTCGCCCGCCTGTTTGCGCGCCTCAGCGGGCAAGGTGCCCAGTTGTTTAAGCTGTTCGGTTAAGATGCCTTTTTTACCCAACCAATGCACACGCAAGGCATCCAATGCTGCCAAATCTTCTGCCACGGCAATGGATTCTTGCGCTTGGGCCAACAAAGTGGATAAATTATCCATGCAACCCGGGCCGTTATGCTGTTGCCAGCGCGGTTTTGGCTTGTTCCGCCAGGCTGGCAAAGCCAGATTTTTCGTTCACCGCCAGTTCAGCCAGTACCTTGCGGTCAATTTCAATCCCCAATTTATGCAATCCGTCCATGAAACGGCTGTACGACAAGCCACATTCGCGGGCAGCCGCATTGATGCGGGCAATCCATAGCACGCGGAATTGACGTTTGCGTTGGCGGCGGTCGCGGTAAGCATATTGTCCCGCGCGGGTAACCGCTTGTTTGGCAACCCGATAGACATTTTTTCGACGGCCACGGTATCCCTTGGCCTGATCTAGCACTTTTTTATGGCGGGCGCGTGCCGTGACGCCGCGTTTTACTCTAGGCATATGTGGCTCCTGTTAAGCGTAAGGCAACATCCGTTGAACCATGCGCACATCCGACTCATGCACCATGGAAGGCGCGCGCAATTGGCGTTTCCGTTTGGTATCTTTTTTAGTCAAGATATGACGGCGATGGGATTTGTTACGCTTAAAGCCGTTGGCTGTGGCTTTGAACCGTTTGGCCGCGCCACGGTTACTTTTCATTTTTGGCATAATACACAACTCCGCATTTTACGTTTTTAAGGTTTTAGTTTTTTCGGGGCCAGCATCATTACCATTTGTTTCCCTTCCATTTTGGGATATTGCTCTACCAGGCCGACTTCGCTGAGATCAGCCTCAATACGTTTGAGCAGATTCATCCCTATATTTTGGTGAGCGAGTTCTCGCCCACGGAAACGCAAGGTAACTTTTGCCTTGTCCCCTTCTGTAAGGAAACGAATCAGGTTGCGTAGTTTTACCTGATAATCGCCTTCTTCCGTGCCAGGCCGAAATTTAATTTCTTTAACCTGAATCTGTTTTTGCTTTTTCTTAGCTGCTTGTTTCTTTTTATTGGATTCAAAAATAAATTTGCCATGATCCATGATCCGGCATACTGGCGGTTCTGCATTGGGCGAGATTTCCACCAAATCCAATCCGGCTTCTTCTGCCTTAATGAGCGCCTCCTGAATGGAGACAATACCAATTTGCGATTGATCAGCGCCAATCAACCGTACTTGTGAAGAGGTAATTTCTTCATTCAGGCGCGTTTTCTTATCCACGTACTCTGTTTTTCTCCAATAGGTTACTTTTTAAGTTCAATATCATTGTGCAAACGGCTTACAAACGTATCCCAGTCCATGACACCTAGGTCTTGGCCCTGTTGCGTGCGCACCGCAAGCGTGCGTTGCTCCACTTCCCTACTACCGGCAACCAATAAATATGGCACCCGTTGCAAAGTATGCTCGCGGATTTTTAAGTTGATTTTTTCATTGCGTGTATCTGCCTCGGCGCGGAACCCTTGCTTTTTAAGAAAAGCAACCACTTCCTCGGCATACGCGGTAAATTTTTCGGAAATACTCATGACCACCACTTGCACAGGTGCAAGCCAAGCGGGAAAATGACCCGCGTAATGTTCAATCAATACGCCAAAGAAACGCTCTACTGAACCCAACAAGGCACGGTGAATCATAATCGGACGGCGGCGTTGATTGTCTTCCGCAACATATTCCATGCCAAAGCGTTCCGGCAGGTTAAAATCCAGTTGCACGGTGGAACATTGCCATAAGCGACCAATCGCATCACGGATTTTAATGTCGATTTTGGGGCCGTAAAATGCGCCGCCGCCTTCGTCCACTGCGTAATCCAGCCCTTTGTGCGTCAATGCGGCGCGCAACGCGGCAGTGGCGTGCTCCCAAATGGCGTCCTCGCCTACAGATTTTTGCGGGCGGGTGGATAAATTCACTTCAAATTCATTAAATCCAAATGCTTGCAGCACTTCCAGTGTCAAATCCAAAATGCGCAAAATTTCTTCTTCGATTTGATCTTCGCGGCAAAAAATATGCGCATCATCTTGGGTAAAGCCGCGCACGCGCATCAGCCCATGCAATGCGCCAGACATTTCGCGGCGGTACACCGTACCCATTTCCGCCCAGCGCAATGGTAAGTCACGGTAAGAGCGCAGGCCGTCCTTGTACACCAAGACATGAAACGGGCAGTTCATGGGTTTTAATTGGAACGCCTGGTTTTCATCCTGCATGGGTTCATACATGGAGTCCGCATAAAAATCCGCATGACCCGAGGTTTTCCATAACTCCAGATTGGCTATGTGCGGCGTGACCAGAAATTCATAGCCAGCGCGTTCGTGCATTTGGTACCAAAAGTGCTCAATAACCCGCCGGATGCGTGTGCCTTTGGGGTGCCAAAATACCAGCCCACCACCAGCATCCTCTTGAATTGAAAAAAGATTTAATTCTTGGCCAATGCGGCGATGATCGCGGCGTTCGGCTTCTAGCAATTGTGCCAAATAGGCGTCCAGCTCTTTAGGCGAAGCCCAGGCAGTGCCGTATATCCGTTGTAACATGGCATTGGCAGCGTTGCCGCGCCAGTAAGCACCCGCGACTTTCATGAGCTTAAAGGCTTTAAGTTTGCCTGTGGAAGGCACATGCGGGCCACGGCATAAATCAATAAAATCGCCTTGGCGATATAGGGAAATTTCTGCGTCTAATGGTAAGTCGCGGATGATTTCTGCTTTATACGTTTCGCCCTGCGCCGTAAAAAAGGCAATCGCCTCTTCCCGGGGCATTACGGATCGCTGAATAGGCAAATCCTGCTTCACCAAGGATTCCATAACCGCTTGGATTTTTTCCAAATCTTCTAGGGTAAATGGTGCTTCGCGGGCGAAATCGTAGTAAAAGCCGTTTTCCACCACCGGACCAATGGTAACCTGGGTATCTGGGAACAGTTGTTTGACCGCTTGCGCGAGCAAATGTGCGGTGGAGTGACGAATCACCTCCAGGCCGTCCGCGTCATTCGCCGTCATAATGCTCACCTCAGCATCGTGTTCAATCCGGTGTGAGGTATCTACCAGTGTGCCGTTAATTTTGCCCGCCAGCGCGGCTTTAGCCAGGCCAGCGCCTATTGAGGCGGCAAACTCGGCCACAGTCAGCGGTTGTTCAAATGTTCTAAGGCTGCCATCTGGCAAGGTGATTACGGGCATAATATATGTACGATAAAATCTACAACAAAAAAGGCACTCGATTGCGGGAGTGCCTATGAGCCTGCCTGGTAGGCGCGAGTGGGATTGAACCACCGACCACCACCATGTCAAGGTGATGCTCTACCACTGAGCTACGCGCCTGCAACTAAAGAATGGAATTGTAACGGATTATTTCGGGGAGTACAAGCCCGCCCGCGCACAGCGCCAGGCGGGTAGCCTATTTACGATTTTTTCCCTGCTTGCATGATTACAATTCATCCACCATGGCGATGTATCCACACGGGCATTCATGGGCGCATAGGCCACATCCCTTGCAGTAGTCGTAATCAAACACATAATGCGAGCCGTCGCTAGCCGATTCCTTGGTTTTGAGTACAGCGGAATCCGGGCACAAAGTCCAGCAATTGTCGCACGCCAGGCAGTTGCCACAGGAGAAGCAGCGGCGGCTTTCGGTCATCACTGCCGCATGGCCAAGGCCACTCACAATCTCGGTATTCTCTTTGCGTTCTTCTAACGGCAGCACCGCTTCCTGCGCACAAGTGGAGTGCTCGTAATACACAAGGTTTAATTCCGCGTAGCCGATGGGGTCGGTTTTTTTGGCCGAAGGTAAGGCTTCGCGGCGCAAGTCTGCCACAATCGCCATGGCGGCGCGGCGACCATCGCCGACAGCGGCGGTGACCGTGCCTTCGTTGGCGCAGGCATCGCCACCTGCATACAGGCCAGCATGATGCTCTAAACGGCCCCAGGCATCCACTTGCAGGTGTGAGTTATATACCACGCTTTCCATGCCAAAGGGATTAATAACTTGGCCAATGGCGGGGATGACTTGTTCTACATTAAGAATAGTTTCCGTGCCTGTGAATGCCACCCGTTTGAGGCGTCCGCCCGCTTGCATCAATTTTTTCATGTGCACCAGTTCCACACCCACCACTTTTTCGCCGCGTAAAATCAGACGGCGGATGCCTCGATATTCATGAATTCTAACGCCTTCTTCCACTGCTTCACGTACTTCGCGTTCAATTGCGGGCATGGCTTCGCTCAATGGCACATTGGCACCCGGCATGGGTTTGTGCGAAATCAAATGCACTTCCGGCACACCCGCACGGCGCATAATGCGCGCCACGTCCACGGCAGTATTGCCCGCGCCGACAATGGCCACGCTCTTCGGCGTGGGTATTTTGCCGATGTCCATCCATTCTTGCAGCAATTCCAGCCCATATTGCAAATCTTTAGGCGACACGCCATCAATATTCCATTCGCGGCTGCGCTGCGCGCCAGGCGCAAGCAGTACGGCAACATGTTTTTCTTGTAAATCATGCAAATGAATGTCGCGCCCCAGACGGGTGTGGGGTAAAAAATGAATGCCGTCAAGCGCCAGTACGCGATTGATTTCCGCGTCCAATACTTCTCTAGGCAACCGATATTGCGGAATGGCGCTGCGCAGGATGCCGCCCGGCTCGGAGCGGTCTTCAATTAAAGTCACGCGCAATCCTAGGCGCACCAGGTGGTAAGCAGCGGATAAACCCGCTGGGCCAGCACCCACCACTGCGACGCTGGGCGCGTTCGCGGGCACTGGCGCGACCGGGTAAGGCCAGTCCTTGGCAATGGCTTCTTCGCCGAGGAAACGCTCTACCGCGTGAATGGCCACTGCCTCATCAAATTGTGTACGATTACAAGCCGTTTCACACACATGTGGACATACCCGCCCTGTAATCGCTGGCAGCGGATTGGCTTTGACCAACTCTTCCCATGCAGCGCGGGTGTGGCCGGATTGCAGATGCGCCAGGTACGCTTGCGGGTTTTCTCCTGCTGGGCAGACATGGTGGCAAGGCGCGGGCTGGTAGCTGTGCACGGGTTTGCGCACGCGCCATGTGCCGGTCTTAAAATTGAGCGAAGTTGCAGGTTCGGCGTAAGCACCACGGGTCAGAATATTCATATCGGATTTGTATCCTTTTACTGGGAAAGGAAAAATAACGATTCAGGGCGTTCCCGCAAGCCATCACGGTTGCGGCCTAAGAAGCCGTTGGTAAAACTGCAAGTGCTTGATTTTCCGTTCCCTGAGCGTGTCGAAGGGCACAGGAAATCAAGCACTTGCAATCGCCAAGCCGCGCACTTCGACAGGGCTTCAGTGAGTGGCTTGGCGATTTTACCAACAGCTTCTAATGTGGGATCGTAGTATACCCGTGTGTTTTCGACAACCGATTAACACGGGAAACAAAAATCATAAATGGCTGGAACCTCGCCAAATCGCTAATCCCGCCGCAAAGAATCTACCAATGCGATGGGGGTGGGGAAAAACATCACAATGGCATACGACGACAGCACAAACGTAAGCAGCGTCGCGGTTTGGATGAGAAAAGACGCTTGTGCAGAAATCAATCCGCCGCTCAAACCCGCCACTGCGATGAGTAATGAGAACTCGCTGATTTGGCCCAAACGCACGCCCATTTCCCAGGACAATTTGTTTTCCTCGCCCGTGCGGATGAGCAGCCATTGGAATACGCCAGGTTTGATGGCCAACATCAATGCCGCCAGCACAAAGGCGGGGAACGCGACTTGTGGCAATATAATTAAGTTGAAACCTGCGCCTAGGGAAACAAAAAATACCACCAGAAAAAAGTCGCGCAACGGTTTCAGCCGTTCGGCAATAAACAGGGCAATGGGATTGGTGGCCAACGCTACGCCAGCTACGAATGCGCCAATTTCATGGGACAGACCAATAAATTCCGCGAACGCGGCTAGGCCCAAACACCAGCCTATGGTCAGTAAAAAAATATATTCTTGAAATTTATCGAATTTCGTAATCAGCGGAATCAGCAACCAGCGTTCCGCTGCCAACGCCACTGCCACCAAACCTGGCAAGGATAACACCAGCCAAGCCGCTTGCAGTAAGGGCGCGCTGTCATCGGCATAGCCCTTGGACGCCAGCAGGAATAAAATTGCCAGCACATCTTGCAGCAAAAGTATGCTTACCATGATTTCGCCAGCATGGCGGTGGTGCAATACCGTGGTAGGCAGCAATTTTAAGCCGAGAATGGTGCTGGAGAACATCATGCTGGCTCCGATAAACACGCAATCGGTCCAAGTGTAGCCAAATAACCGTCCAACCCCCATGCCCAGCGCACTGAACGCCAGCGAGCTGCCCAGCGTAACCAGGATGGAGCGCCCCAGCATGGCGGATAAGTTTTTGATTTGTAGGTTCAGCCCCAGCAGAAACAGCAGGAATACAATGCCGATATGGGCGATGCCCGCCAGCAGATGCGTGTCATGCACCCAGCCCAATACATTCGGGCCAATCAGCAAGCCCAGCGCAATATGCCCAACCAGCAGGCTTTGGCGCGCGAACAGCGACGCAGTGGCCATTACTGCCGCACCGGAGAAGATGAGAAATAGGTAGAGAAAAATCAAATTTTCGGGCGAGGATGTGGTCATGGCGGCGAATTCAGCCCAAACTATGCGGGCAATTCCACCACGTCAATAGGCGCGCCGCAGTATATATTGTAGGTAATCGCCGATCCCAGGCATTTTTCCGCCATTTCGCGCGCGTCCATGTCCATGTCATACAGCACATGCAATGCGCCCAAAGCGTAGGCACTCCCTGAGCCAATGGCATGAAAATGATGAAATTCAGTGACATTCATGTTGCCAGAAACATGAAATATCTGGCCATTGGCAACAATCAAAAAAGCAGAGTCTAAATCGCCAAAGGGCGTGTTATGGTCATCGCTTTGGTCGTTGACAAAGGAATAGCGCTGGTGCAAATCTTTCCACAATTGTATGAAAAATGAAAAAATAGCTTTTTTGCTATCCAATGAAATATTGGGATTTTCATTTTCATAGTGTTCCAAAATATCGCGGTACAAACCCCAACCCGTGGTGGCAATATAGGCATTGCCGAACTTCCGTAGCTTAGATTCCAAAATGTTGCCGCGTGCTGGCGTGCTGGAACCAAAATTATGTTGGGAGTCCGCTGCTAGGATAATTTGGCGGTTTTTTTTCAGCGCGAGAGCGACAGACATATAAAATTCCTAATAAGTTGATATACAAAAAATATACGCTTAGGATGTACGGGTTAGCGCGGTTGCAGCACCCGCTGATACACCTCTACATACTGGCGGGCGCTGTTGTGCCAGCTAATATCACGCTTCATGCCAGTGCGTTGAATTTGTTGCCAGGTGGCTTTGTCGCGGTATACCAGCATGGCGCGTTGCAAACAGCCCAGCAATTCTTCTGGATTTTCGCGCTCAAATACAAAGCCAGTGGCTGTGCCGTTGTCGAGCGTAGCGGGCGTGGTGTCGGTGATGGAGTCCGCTAAGCCGCCTGTGTAGCGCACTACCGGCACGGTGCCGTAGCGCAAGCTGTACAATTGGTTTAAGCCGCAAGGTTCAAAACGCGATGGCATGAGAAAAATGTCGCAGCCACCTTCGATTTGATGCGATAGGCTTTCATCATAGCCCACAGTGACGCTGACTTCGCCAGGAAAGGCGCGTGCGGCTTGTTCTAAGCGCATTTCCAATTGCCGGTCACCGGCGCCCAGAATCACCAATTGCGCACCTTCGTACAGTAAATCTTCAACAATCGCCAGCGCGAGATCAATGCCTTTTTGGTGGGTGAGTCTGGAAATCATGCCAATGAGTGGGCGGTCGCGCTGGTCGGAAATTAAATGCAAGCGTTTTTTCAACGCGGCTTTCACCGCGTGTTTGCCCTTCAACTGCTGGGCGTTGTAATGCGATTCCAGCCAAACGTCGGTGGCTGGATTCCATTCGTTTGTGTCAATGCCATTCAAAATACCGGTTAAGTCGGCACGGCGGTGCGCGACTAAGCCGTCTAAGCCATAGCCATATTCCGGCGTTTGAATTTCTTCGGCATAAGTGGGACTGACCGTGGTAATGTGATCCGCGTAAATCAAGCCGGATTTGAGGTAGGAAACCCAGCCGTTGTATTCCAGGCCATGAATGGAAAAGCTTTCGCGCGGCAGTGCGGCCTTGGTTAAAATATCCGGCTGAAATAAGCCTTGATACGCCATGTTGTGAATGCTCATCACGCTTTTGGGATAAGGTTGCCACCAGGCGAATTTTAAATACGCTGGCGTTAGTCCTGTGGGCCAGTCGTTGCAATGAATAATGGCGGGTCCCCAACCCAGGCGGGTGGCTACTTCGGGATGGCCCATCAATGCTGCGGCTTTGGATAACGCGGCAAAGCGCAATGCATTGTCTTCCCAATCTTTACCCGCACGGTTGTTGTATGGGCCACCATCGCGATGGTACAAAGCGGCGCAGTCGAGCAGATAAATCGGCGTGTCGCCATCCGGCATAATCGCACGTAGCAGGGTGCAACGTTGCACGCCAGGCAGCAAATCCAGTTTTACGCCAGTGTCTTGAATATTTTTCAGCACTTCCATGGCCATGGGATAGGCGGGCAGCAATAGCCGCATATCCACGCCCAGCTTGCGCGCCGCTGCGGGCAGTGCACCGCTGACATCGCCCAATCCGCCGACCTTAATCAGGGGATAGGCTTCCGGGGTAACGAATAATACGCTGAGTTCAGGCATATTTTATTCCTTAAGTGGCGCTGGCGGAGTAGAAGTAGCACTGGGTATGCCACCGTCCGAATTCATGATTTCATCCATTTCTTCTGCGCTCAAAGGCCGGTAGCGGTTGATGTCAAAACCGGGCGATGGTTCGGTGGCTGGCGGTGCAGCTTGACTTTCGCGTTGCAAAAAGCCCGCGAGATATAAACCCAATTCAAACAACAGCCACATGGGCACAGCCAACAAAGTTTGTGAGAACACATCTGGCGGCGTGAGCAACATGCCGACCACAAACGCGCCTACGATTACATAAGCACGCAGTTGGGCCAGCGCAGCGGCGGTAGTAATGCCGCTGAGAATCAATAACACCGTGGCTACAGGCACTTCAAAGGCCACGCCAAAGGCGAAGAACATTTTTAGGACAAAATCCAAATAGCGGTTAATGTCAGTGGCCATGGCCACACCTTCAGGCAACACGCTGACAAAAAAGCCAAAAACCAGTGGAAATACCATGAAATAGGCGAACGCCATGCCTACGTAAAACAGCACAATGCTGGAAATCAGCAAGGGGATGGCCAGCCGCTTTTCATGGCGATACAGGCCAGGTGCAACGAAGGCCCACAGTTGGTACAGCAATATCGGTATTGCCACGAACACGGCCAAAACCAGGGTTAGCTTCATGGGGGTGATAAATGGCGATGCCGGATCAATGGCCACCATTTGCGATCCTGCGGGCAAAAATCGCAGCAAGGGTTGCGCCACAAAGGTAAATAAATGGTTGGAAAAGGGAAATAACACAAGAAACCCGATCAGTATACTCAGCACGCTGTACAGCAAGCGGGTGCGCAGCTCAATCAGGTGATCCAGCAAAGACATTTCTCGTGGAGGAGATGGGGGTTCCAGCGCAGAGTTGCCTGGCGAACTGCGTGTGGACATGGCTAGCCTTTAGGCGCGCTGCTGGCGGTGGCGTCCGTGGTATTGGCAGGGCGCGTTTCTTCGATCAGGGTGTACGGGTTGTATTGCTCGCCTTGCTTCATCATGGTTTGCAGTTCCTGCAAACGCAGTTCACGATCAATTTCGGATTGTACATTGTGCAAATAAATACGCGCCTTGCCTGTCCACCGCCCCAAGGTGCGAGCGATGCCAGGCAGCTTATCCGGGCCAATCACCAGTAGCGCGACCACCATCACCACTACCAATTCGCCAAAGCCAATATTGCCCATGGCAAGCGGCCTAGGAAGGCGTATGATGGGTTTGTTTGTGCGTGACTTCACCGTTCACGGTCTGTCCGCTCTCGGTTTTGGGGGCAATCCGGTCGGCGGGTTTTGCGCCTTCCTCATCTTCTGCGTCGCGCATGGAAGAACGGAACCCTTTGATGGCTGAACCTAAATCACTGCCAATATTCTGCAACCGTTTGGTGCCGAACAATAGCATGACTATCACCAGAATAATTAATAATTGCCAAATGCTAATTCCGCCTAAACCCATAATTTTTTACTCCTTCGGCCCGGAACGCGGGCGTAGCGTGGTGTCTGTGTACGCCTGCGTTCCAGGCTTGGTGTGCTCTGCGCGTGCGGCTTTTTCCGCCAGCCCGGATAGACCATGTCGGCGCTGCAACTCGGCCAGGACATCTTCAGGGCCAAGGTTATGGTGCGCGAGCATTACCAGTGTATGAAACCACAAATCAGCAGTTTCGTAAATGATCGGCGCGTGTGCGCCATTTTTAGCCGCGATAATGGTTTCCGCTGCTTCCTCGCCCAATTTTTTCAAGATATGATCCAAGCCTTTGGCATACAGGCCAGCCACATAGGAATGGTTGGGATCGGCTTGTTTGCGGCTTTCCAACACTGCGGCGAGTTCTGTGAGAATGTGTTGCATGTTTTGGATAACCATTTAAAAAAAATTAAAAACCCAAAATCGCTGGCATGAAAACCTGTGCGCGTTCGCCTGGCTGGCGTTTACTGTGGCGGTGCACTGAGCTTGTCGAAGTGGAGAATTATAAGGCGATTTCTATTAAAAAGAGAATACCCATAGCGCGCCGCGCTTTTCAGGCAGCGCGTGGGTTACTATAATTTGCACTGGGCCGTGCCAGATGTATCTAAGCTAACTGGCATAAAAACAAAGCACAATCCTATTCCGGTCTGAATCTAGGCCAGGCAAGCGCAATCAAACATAAGGAACACGAATGAACAACAACGTGGTTTCCGGCCAGCCCTGGCCGCCGACAGTACTGGAACGGGCCAGGCCCGTGAAAATGGTGATTTTCGACGTGGATGGCGTATTGACTGATGGCCGTTTGTTCGTGGATAACCGTGGCGATGAATACAAGGCGTTTTATTCCAAGGACGGGCTGGGCATGAAAATGCTGCAAGGCACAGGCGTGCACATCGGCATCATTACGGCGCGCACTTCAGAGGTGGTTCAGCACCGCATGGCCTCCTTGGGCATTGTTCATGTCTACCAGGGGCAACTGGAAAAATTGGCGGCTTACGAAAAAATATTGGCTGAATTGCAGCTTACGCCAGAACAAACCGCGTATGTAGGGGATGATTTAGTCGATTTGCCCGTAATGCAAAAAGTAGGTTTGGCCATTGCCGTGGCTGATGCTGAACCGTGGGTAATGCAATATGCTCATTGGATTACCTCGCGCGCTGGCGGCCTGGGCGCAGCGCGCGATGTGTGTGAGTTACTGATGCATGCGCAAGGCACCTGGGCCGTGGCTGCCCGCCGCTTTGGCGTGCTATCGTGAACATTTGGGCGGCATTGCTGTTGCTGGTCGCGTTGCTCACCGCGTGGTTGTCGCGCACGTGGGAGCCGCGCGTGGACACGCCGCCGGAGAATGCCGCCGAGGCGGCGGATTTGGTGGTGCAGGGATTTCGCGCGCAAACCTACGCGCCCAGCGGCGAGCCGTTACGCCGCTTGGAAGCCGTGCAGTTGACGCATTTCCCACGTGGCGTCACCGAAATGGCAGCGCCCAATTTGATTTTGCTGCAAAATAGCCTGCCGCATTGGCAAGTGCGTGCGGATCGCGCCACGCTGGACGCAGATGGCAATCACGCCTGGCTGCTTGGGGATGCGCGCTTGGATCAGTATAATACCCAACACACGGTGACAGTGCGGGTGGATAGCCGTGATGTGCACGTATTTTTTAACGAATCGCGCGCACAAACCGAAGCAGAGGTAACGATTACCCATTATCCCCGCACGTTGGGCGCGCCTGCTGGCGTTACCCGCGCCAAGGGCATGAACGCCCACCTGGCGCGCCAGCAAGTGGAATTGTTGTCCCAGGTGCATGGCCTCTACCAAACGGAACCCGAATGAATTTACACATTGTTTTTGCCTTGCTGCTTGCCCTGCTTGCCCAGGCAGCCTTTGCCTTGTCATCTGACAAAGAGCAACCTATTGAAGTGCTTGCACAAAAAGCCATGATTGATGACGCCAAGGGGGTGACCACCTACCAAGGCAATGTGACCATCACCCAGGGCAGCACCAAAATTATGGCAGACACAGTAACCCTGGAATACGATACGGATCACAATGTCAAAACCATCCACGCCCAGGGCAATCCCGCCCGTTTCCAACGCCGCCCGGATCACCGCGAGGAAGACATTGTGGCGCAAGGCGGACGTATGGAATATTTCGTCCAGACGGATGTGATACACTTATATGAAAATGCTCGCATTCAACAAGGCAAAGACACGTTTACCGGCGCGAAAATCACTTACGACGTAAAAAAAGACTTCATCACGGCAGACGGCCAAGTGTCAGTGACCATCCATCCCAAGGCGCAATCGGCCAAACCCGCTGACAAGCCGCGCACCGAAAAAACACAAAGCGAGACACCGTGAGCGTGTTGGAAGCGCAAGGGCTGGTTAAACAATACCAAGCCAGGCGAGTGGTGAATGACATGCATCTAAGCGTGCGCAGCGGCGAAGTGGTTGGCCTGCTTGGGCCAAATGGCGCGGGCAAAACCACCAGTTTTTACATGGTGGTGGGTTTAATCGCCCCAGATCATGGACGAATTTACTTAGATGGCGAGGACATTACCCAACTCCCCATGGACAAGCGCGCGCGCCGGGGCATTGGTTATTTGCCACAAGAACCGTCAGTGTTCCGGCGCATGTCCGTGCAAAACAACATTAAAGCCGTACTGGAAACCCGCAAGGGCTTAACCCGTGCGCAACGCCTCGCCAAGTTGGAGCGTTTGCTGGATGATTTGAATTTGCACCATGTACGCGCCACATTAGGCTTAAGCCTATCCGGTGGCGAACGACGGCGGGTAGAAATTGCCAGAGCGCTGGCCATGGAGCCAAGGTTTATTTTGCTGGACGAGCCATTTGCGGGCATTGACCCAATTTCCGTGGTGGATATTCAGACCATCATTAACCATCTTAAAAGTCTAGACATTGGCGTACTGATTACTGACCATAATGTCCGTGAAACCTTGGGCATTTGTGACCGCGCCTCGATTGTCAATGAAGGTGCCATCATGGCGGAAGGCACGCCCGCTGCGGTGTTGGGCGACCATAAAGTGCGCGATGTGTATTTAGGCCACCATTTCCATCTCTGATAAGCTGCCAGTCATTCTCCAGAAATACGAAAAATGAAACAAAGCCTGCAATTACGCCTGGGACAACAGCTTACTATGACGCCGCAACTGCAACAGGCGATACGCCTATTGCAGTTGTCCACGTTGGATTTGCAATTGGAAATTCAACAAGCGCTGGACACCAACATGATGTTGGAAGCAGCCGAGGAATGGGAAGCCGACGACAACGACGCCAATAGCGATCCCGCTGAGCCAGAAAACACTGGAGAAGAAAGCGAGGAAGCGCCAACAGAAGAACTGACGTTGGAGCAAAATGACACTTTGCCCGACGAACTGCCGGTAGACAGTGACTGGGAGGATACCTACGATACCTCGTCTTACGCCGAACCCAGCGGAGACGGTAGTGGCAAGGATTTTTTGCTGCAAGGCAGCACCAGCGAAAACCTTCATGATTTGCTGCTGTGGCAACTCGAACTCACCACGTTTTCCCCGACAGATCAAGTCATTGCCCGCGCCATTATTGAATCTATCAACGAAGAAGGCTATTTGCTTGACAGCCTGGAAGAAATCCGTGCGGCCTTGCACCACGAACTCAACCCATTACCAGATATAGAAGAAATGCTCGCCGTGCTCCACCGCGTGCAGCACTTTGATCCGCCCGGAGTTGCCGCGCGTAATCTGCAAGAATGCCTGCTCATTCAACTGAACCAACTGCCGCCCAGCACACCCTGGCGCACCGAAGCCCAACAATTGGTGTGCGAACAGTTGGAAGTATTGGCTGCCAAGGACTATACTCAACTTACCAAAAAGCTAAAAATTACCCGCGAGGAGTTGCAAGAAATCATCGCCTTAATTCAAAACCTGTCTCCACGCCCTGGCGTGACGCTGGAACGCGATGAAACCCGTTATATTGCCCCGGATGTATTTGTAAAAAAAATAAAGAACCGCTGGAGAGTGGAGTTGAATAACGACATCACACCCCGTTTGCGCATTAATACGGAATATGTCCGAATGATTCCCCAAGTGCGCTCGCGCACAGATGCCGACACGCTGAAAACCCATTTGCAAGAAGCGCGCTGGTTTATCAAAAGCTTGCAAAGCCGCCACGAAACTTTGCTGAAAGTCACGCAGTGCATTGTGGACAAACAAAGCGCATTTCTCGATTATGGCGACGAGGCAATGAAGCCATTGATTTTGCATGATATTTCATCCGAACTGAACATGCACGAATCTACCATTTCCCGGGTCACTACGCAAAAATACATCCACACCCCACGCGGCATTTATGAATTAAAATATTTCTTTTCCAGCCACGTCAACACCGATGGCGGGGGGGAATGCTCATCCACTGCAATTCGCGCGTTGATTAAAAAACTCGTAGCAGGGGAAAACGCCACAAAACCGCTTAGCGACAACCGGATCGCCAAAGAGCTTTCTGTGCAAGGCATCCGCATTGCCCGGCGGACTGTCGCAAAATACCGGGAATCAATGATGATTCCTCCATCCAACGAAAGAAAGGGCCTAGTGTAGGCGAATAACAAAAAGGGAGTTTACTATGCAACTTAATCTGACCGGCCACCACATTGATGTTACTCCAGCGATGCGTTCGTATGTATCTGACAAGGTTGAACGGCTGGCACGCCATTTTGACCATGTGACCAACATTCACGTGGTGCTAAGCGTGGAAAAATTACGGCAAAAAGCGGAAGCCACCCTGCATGTCAATGGCGGCAATTTATTCGCCAATGCCGAGGACGAAGACATGTACGCGGCCATTGATGCGCTGGCAGACAAACTGGATCGGCAAATCAAGAAACACAAGGAAAAAGTCACAGATCATCACCGCGAACACGGTGGCATCAAAAACCAGTTTGAATAAAGCGTTGGCTGGAAAAGCACATACAGGGTATTTGACATAGAGTGCCAAATATCCTGGGCAGCGAATTTCCCAATTCGCTGCCAGCACGCCGCTCTTTTCAACAACCGCCGCACAAACACCATGACCATCAGCATCCACAGCTTTTTTGAACACCACGCAGACTACTTGCAAGCGAAATGGCTCTGTGGTGAACAGGGCGGGCAAAGGCCAGTGCCACTGGCGCAACAAGATCATGCCAATGTGCCGTGCATGGCGGTAAATTTTTTCAACGTGGTACGGCCTGCACGCATCCAAGTGATTGCAGATAAAGAATTGGCATACTTGGAACGGCACACGCCGGAGCAACTGCGCGTTCTGCTACGCGACATGTTCCAAGAATGCCCGCCTGCGTGCATTCTGCTGGCCAATCAGCCCTGCCCACCTGTATTACACGAATTGGCAGAGAGATTTGCCATTCCTGTGCTCCACAGCCATGCCGCTGGCCATGTATTGGTGGGCCGACTGCAAAAGTTACTGGCACGATTGAATGCGAACAAAACCACCCTGCACGGTGTGTTCATGGACGTGCTGGGCATGGGCGTGCTGATCATGGGCGACAGTGGCTGCGGCAAAAGCGAATTGGCGTTGGAATTGATCAGCCGAGGACACCGTCTAGTAGCGGACGACGCGCCGGAATTCGTGCGCGTGGAACCGAACGATTTGCGTGGCCATTGCCCGCACGGGCTGGGGCATTTTCTCGAAGTACGCGGCCTGGGCGTGCTTAACATCAAAAAAATGTACGGCGAAAACTCCATCAAGCCGCGCAAATATCTGCACCTCATTGTCCGCCTAGTCAGTATTTCCAGCGTAGATGCCTGCAATCCGATGGAACGGCTGGAAGGCATCTACCGCACCCGCGACATCCTCGGCGTGGACGTGCAAGAGATTTTGCTGCCCGTAGCGTTGGGGCGCAATTTGGCGGTATTGGTCGAATCCGCAGTGCGCAACCACACCCTGCGCCTGCAAGGCTACAAAGCGATTGATGATTTCAGCGCGCGCCAAACGCAAATTATGCGCCATGAAAGCGTGGACGGCGAGGACGATGATCTACGCCAACAAATATCGCCGCCCGCCGCATGAATCTCAGCACAGCCTTAATTTCCACACCATGGTACTGGCTGGGCCATGCCGTGGTCTGGCCAGCACTGTTGCTTGCCGCATGGCGGGCGGACTGGCGGCGCATCCAAGACCCAGGCGACAGCCATGTACTGTTTGCTGCTGTCCTGATTGTGTGGCTAATGTGGCGCATGTCCATCAGTCTCAACCACGCACCGGGTTTAGAATTTCACGTGCTGCTCGCCACCAGCGCCACCTTGATGTTCGGCTGGCCATTCGCGCTATTTTGCGTTAGCCTCGCGCAAGCGCTGTTGTCATTGGAAGGGCGCGCCGCATGGGATGGCTACGCAGTGAATGTCCTGTGCAACGGCTTCACGCCAATTTTTATCACCGTGCTGATTCACCGCGCCAGCGCGCGTTGGCTGCCCCGGCATTTTTTCATTTACATTTATGCCAGCGCTTTTTTGGCCGGCGGGCTGGGCATGTTGGCCAGCCGCCTACTGGGCATGATTGTGCTCATCAGCAGCGGCGCATATGCACTAGAGCAACTGCATAGCGAATATGTCAGCATTTTACCCATCATGCTGTTCCCGGAAGCCTTCCTGAACGGCGCAATCATGACGCTGCTGGTGGCGTTTCAACCGTCCTGGGTAAGTAGTTTTCAGGATAAAGAATATTTGCATGGAAAATAAAGGATTGGAGTATGTCTGTTTTTCGCGCCTATGACATCCGTGGCATTGTGGATCAAACCCTGACCGAAGACCTGGTATATCACATTGGCCGCGCTCTTGGCCTGGAAGCCGCAGCACTTGGACAAGACAGTGTGGTGGTGGGGCGTGACGGGCGTCTGTCCGGGCCGCGCTTGCTGGCGCAACTGACGCGCGGTCTGCGCGACGCGGGCCGCCACGTCATCCACGTGGGCATGGTGCCCACGCCTGTGCTGTATTTCGCCACCTACCACTGGCACACCGGCTCAGGCGTGCAAATTACCGGCAGCCACAATCCGCCGCAATACAATGGCCTCAAAATCATGCTGGCAGGCCGCACCCTGTTTGGTGAAGACATTCAACAATTACAACGCCGCATTGCCGACCAGGAAACCCAAACCCCGCCCGCAGCCCAGCTCGGCACCTACGAAGAGCGCGACATCCGCGATGCCTATCTGCAACGCATCCTCGGCGATGTACGCCTGCAACGCCCGCTTACCGTGGTAGTAGACTGCGGCAATGGCGCAGCAGGTGAACTGGCACCACGGCTGCTAGCACAGCTAGGCGCAAACGTCATCCCACTTTTTTGCGAAGTCGACGGCCATTTCCCCAACCATCACCCCGACCCCAGCAAACCGGAAAACCTGCGCGATCTCATTGCAGCAGTGCAAGCGCATGGCGCAGACTTGGGCCTGGCATTCGACGGCGACGGCGACCGTCTGGGCGTAGTGACGCCAGACGGCACGATTATCTGGCCGGATCGGCAAATGATGCTGTACGCCCGCGACATTTTGGCACGTCATCCGGGCGGCACCATTTTGTACGACGTGAAATGCACCCGCCATCTGGCCACCGAAATTCAAGCGGCTGGCGGCCAGCCGCTGATGTGGAAAACTGGCCATTCGTTCATGAAATCCAAACTCAAAGAAAGCGGCGCATTGTTGGCTGGCGAAATGAGCGGCCACATATTTTTTCAAGAACGCTGGTACGGCTTTGACGACGCGCTCTACACCGCAGCCCGTTTGTTAGAAATTTTGTCCGCACAACCGCTTGCGCCACAAGAAGTTTTCGCCACCCTGCCCAATGCGGTCAGCACCCCAGAACTCAACCTCATGGTTGAAGAAGGACGGCCTTTCACGCTGATGGCAGAACTCCAGCGCAAGGCACAATTTAGCGATGCCATCATTCACACCGTGGACGGTCTGCGCGTGGAGTACCCCGATGCCTGGGGGCTGGTGCGCGCCTCCAACACCACGCCCTGCCTGGTGCTACGCTTTGAAGGTGACACCCCACAAGCGCTAGAGCGCATCCAAACACAATTCCGCCAACAATTGCTGGCAATAGACAGCGGATTGACGTTACCATTTTAACTCATCTTTTTTGCAGCGCGCGCTCTTTGCCTAGCAGGAAGAAGCACTTGAAATAACGCCGAAGCTGCTGGACGTTATCCACCAACAACCCGCCGGGATAAAATGCCAAGCGGGTTTTTTATTGATGCAAAGTGCTAAAATGCAGGCGGTGGATGGTTTACTGCTTTTTGGTTGGCTACGAGGGGAAAAAAATGAATACATCTGTGAAATGTATGAATAAATATATAAATAAAACGCTGCTTGCTGGTTATTTGTTGTGCGCTGCTGGTGGCGCATCCGCCGAGACGGTGGTACTGGCGGCGGATGTTTGGTGTCCCATCAATTGTGAACCAGCGAGTGCCACGCCTGGCTATATGATTGAAATCGCGAAGAAAGCGCTGGAAACTGCCGGACATACCCTGGAATATCGGGTTTTGCCGTGGAGCCGGGCAATTGAAGAAGCGCGGCGCGGCGATATTGACGGCATTATTGGCGCGTATCAATACGATGTGCCGGATTTTGTCTTTCCTGAAGTTGCGCAAGGGTTATTGAACGATGTGTTTTATGTCAAGCGCGACAGCACTTGGCAGTACAACGGCGTGGCATCGTTGTCAACCATCTCGTTGGCGGTGGTGCAAGACTATGGTTACACCGATGAGTTGAATCCGTATGTCCAGGAAAATCTCAATAACAACGCCAGAATCCAAGTGGCATCGGGAGACGATGCGCTGAATAGCAATATCCGCAAATTGCTAAAGGGGCGGGTGGATGCGTTGGTGGAAAGTGCGCCAGTATTTTGGTTTGTCGCCGCGCAACTGGGGGTAACTGAACAGGTCAAAGAAGCGGGACAAACTACGGAAAAGGCGCGGGTGTTTATTGCATTTTCGCCGCAAAAAGCGCAATCCAAAACCTACGCCAAGCTGATTGCTGACACCACGCAGGCGTTGCGGGCATCGGGTGAATTGGCTACGCTTTTAGCAAAATACAACTTGCGGGACTGGCAATAAACGCATGAAGCGCCTGACGATCATTGGAATGCGCTCGATCGCATCGCGGGTGGCGGTGGTGGCCGCCGTCACCATTATCGTGTTGCTGGGCAGCGGCAGTTATTGGCTGATCCAGCAAGAACGCGCCACGATTGTTGAATATAACCGTGCATTTCGGGACAAAATGTTGTTGGCACTGAATGCACAAACCCAACGCCTGGAAGCGTCTTTGCACCACAACATGCACTTGCACAGCACGATTCTCGCCGAGAACATTGCGCCGTTTTTGTTTAACTATGTTGAAAAAGACTTGCAAACGGCTTTAGTTGCCTTTCTGCGCTATCCTGAAGTGCAAATGGTGCAGGTATTTGACGACACCGATGCACCATTTGCCGCCGCTTGGCGCGAAAATGACCAGGCGCATCGCGGCAAAACGCCGCCCGATACGCTGCTGGCGGCAGCGCAAGCCAGGCGCTGGCATCAGGTTGAAGCGCGGTCCACCCATCATGACAAGCCAGTCGGCAAATTGCTCATAGCATACGACGACAGCGCACTCCGTGCTGCGGTGACAAGACAGCGCGACGAGATGTTGACGGAGATTGAAGCATCGTATCAACACCACCATCAGCGCTGGCTGCACAGCGTATATGTGCAAATCGTCGGCATCAGCGTGATTGTGGTCATTCTGGTCAGCTTGCTCAGCGCCATTTTGCACCACTTGGTACACCGCCCGCTGCGGCATTTACTCGCGGCAAGCAGCCGTTTGGCGGCGCTTGATTTAACCGTCGTCATCCACAACCAGCACGGCAATACCGAAATCGCGCAGTTTGCCGAGGCAATCGCACATATTGTCGCCACGTTCCGCAGTGTTTTGACCCAACTGCAAACATCCGGCATTCAAATGCGCTCCGCAACCGCCGAACTAACCGCAACCTCCAAACAGCACGAAGCGGTGTTGCAATCACAAGTTGAAGCCACGCGGGCCGCAAGCCGGTCAGTCGCCGACATTTCCACCGCCGCCAGCGAATTGAATTACAACCTCCAAGCCGTTGCCGTCACCTCACAACAAGCCGAGTTATACGCCAAACAAGGACGTGACGACTTGGTGGTGATGCAAGACGCCATGCACAAAATGGCGCTCGCCTCACAAACCGTCGCGGCACGATTGCAGGCAATTGACCACAAAACCGCCAATATCACCCAAGTCATTACGGCAATTACCAAAGTCGCCGATCAAACCAATCTGTTATCGCTGAATGCCGCCATTGAAGCGGAAAAAGCGGGGGAGTCGGGACGTGGTTTTGCCGTTGTCGCCCAAGAAATTCGCCGCCTTGCCGACCAAACCGCCGTAGCAGCGCTGGATATTGACGATATGGTTGGCGAAATGCAGCAAAGTGTGCGCGAAGGCGTGGCGGGAATTGCTAATTTCACTGAAGAAGTGCGCCATAACGTTGCCAATGTGTCGCGCTTGAGCGGGCAACTTGGACAAATTATTGAACATACGCAAATTTTGCTGCCGCACTTTAACGAAGTGAACCTAGCCGTCAAACGCCAATCCGATAGCGCCCGCCAAATCGACCAGCTTATGCGCAATTTAGACGAGGAAATGCACGAAACTGCAACCGCACTCAAAGAATCCTTCTTGGCGCTCGGTCACTTAAACGAGGCGGCAAACAGTCTGCATAGTCAATTGACACAATTTAAGGTGGAATAGCCAAGTAGGGTGGACAAAACGTCCCTTCGGCCATGGGGCTGGACATCATCTATCTTCAGGCCAAACGCTGGGACAGTACCGTAGGCCGCCCGGAAGTCCAGAAATTCGCCGGAGCGTTGGCGGGTCAACATGCCAATAAGGGGATTTTTATCACCACGGCCAGCTTCAGCAAAGAAGCTTGGCAATTCGCCAACACGATTTCTTCTAAAATCATTTTGATTGACGGTGAGCGTTTGGCAGAATTAATGATTGATTATAATGTGGGTATTTCTACCATTGCTTCTTATGAAATCAAAAAGATTGACTTAGATTATTTTACCGAATGAGGCAATTGCAAAATTCCAAAAAACGCAGGAATTTTCCGCCAGCAATTCCCGCCGGGAGTGGTCGTGATACCACTGACCATGTCATTTAGGTTCAATAGGTTAGCCAAATTTACCGAACTTTTGGTTTAATTTGAGCAAACGGTAAGTCGGTTTGTTGGCATAATTTTGTCTGTGTCTACAGATTTTTTTAGTGATTTTCAGTATACTTTTTAATAGAAACCACAGGCCGTAGCCATCACGCAATCCAGGCATGGAGCCGCATAATTTAATGATTTACAATAGAAAATAATTGGATTGCATACGGGTATGGCACATAAAATAACATGAGGAATCATTATGCGCCGCGTCACGAAAATCAACTATGACCGCCGAATGCTCTCTGGGCATAACACGTTAGCGCGCAAAAAAGCTTTTGATCTACGCGCTTGGCTGTTTCCCACGCATTTTTCTGCGTCTAGTGCCTACCTGGTTACTACTGTGCGCAATCAGGCCACGCGCCACACGCCTTCGCGTATCTGGGCGGTAACCGCCCATGTTGCGTTGGCAATAGGCATCACTGCCTGGCTGTCCTCGTTGGGGTGGGCGTTGGCCTACACCAAAGACTTGCTCGCGCCTTTGGCCAAGGAATCCTGGCTGGCGCAACAAACTGTCGCTGTAAAGACGCAATCCCCCGATCCAGCACCGCTGGAACCCACGGCAGCACAAGGCCAACCTAAAACCCGCGAACTGGCATTGCCCGCTTTGCATGAACTCGCTGTTACGCCTGCGTTCCAGGCTTTGCCTGGTGATGCGCAGGATGGCGCGTCAGCATTAGAACTCACCGCTGCCAGTGATACTACTCTCCAGGCAGATGCGGACACCGCGCAACCGCAAGAAAATCAATCCGCTTCAACACTCACCTTGCGCGAGGAATTGGCGGAAGACCCTTCGTGGCGCAGCATCAGCGTGCGCTCAGGGGATACCTTGGCTGCTATTTTTAACCGCTATGGCCTAAACTCCAATGAATTGCACGAGATTATAAATCTCAACAAAGAATCTAGACAATTGCGTAATTTGCAACCAGGACAAATGCTCTTTATTAAATCCGATGATGAGGGCGTGGTACAAGAAATCATCAAACAACTCAGTTTGACCCATGATCTGCGCATTACCCGCGACACGGAAAATCCAGCAACCAACTTTGTCAGCACTATGCAAACCCGCGAGTTAGAACGGCGTGTTGCGGTGTCTCATGGCGAAATTTCCACCACGTTATATGAAAGTGGCCGTAAGAATGGCCTTTCCTTTGACTTGCTCAACCAATTGGTCAAACTGTTCGCCTGGGATGTGGACTTTGCCTTGGACATCCAGCCAGGTGACCACTTTGCAGTGATTTATGAGTCGTTTTACGAGAATAATGAAGAAGTTAAAACCGGAGAAATTCTGGCGGCGGAATTTGTTAATAACGGCAATGTGTTCCGTGCTGTACGCTTTACCGATACCCAGGGCATGAGCGGCTATTACACCCCAGAAGGCAATAGTTTGGAAAAAGCTTTTCTACGCACGCCTGTGAAAGTGGGTTATGTTACTTCCCATTTTAGTTCAGGACGTTACCATCCTTCCTTGCACGAAATCAAAGCGCATAACGGCGTGGACTACGGCGCACCCAAGGGCACGCCAGTATTTGCCACTGGGCGCGGCAAAGTGGAATTCCTTGGTTGGCGCAATGGCTATGGTAAAACCATAGAAATCAGCCATGGTGACCATTACAGCACGGTGTATGGCCATTTATCACGCTTTGCCAAGGAATTGCAGGCAGGTGACCGCGTGGAGCAAGGCCAAGAAATCGGCTATGTGGGTTCCACTGGCCTGGCCACTGGGCCACATTTACACTACGAATTTCAAATCGATGGCGTGCATAAAAACCCTTTGACCGTGAAATTGCCCAATTCCTTGCCCATTGCGCCGGAATACTTGCACGCCTTTCAAGAAGCCAGCACGCCGTTGCTGGCGCAACTCGATCAACAGCGCCAAGTCGCTGCTTCGGCACAAAACGCCGCCTCCCCCACACCATAAAGGAATCGCATCATGACCCGCGCTACAGGAGCCGCATCCATCAATGCCGGACGTTTTCTCATGGGCTTGGCCATGCTTATCGCTGGCGGTTATCTATTTTTTGACAATATCCAGGTTGCCCAACACTTTAGCTTTCATTCCTCTTTGTACCAAGTGGGTGGCGTACGCATTACCTCGGGCATGACCTTGATTCCATTTTTATTTGGCGTGGGTATGATTTTTTATAATCCAGATAATGATTTGGGTTGGATTTTGGTGATTGCCACCCTGGTAATGATTGCGGTGGGGGTAATCACTTCCGTGCAATTTCACCTCAGGCCCATGTCGGTGTTTGAATTACTGATGATTCTCGGCTTGGCTTTGGGCGGGCTGGGTTTACTGCTCAGCGCATTGCGCGGTTCATCGCGCTCTACTTCTTCTTCAAAATCTTAAACAGGCAAGCCATGACCGCAACTACGATTTTTGACAAAATTATCCGCCGTGAAATTCCTGCTGACATTGTGTATGAAGATGAGCAATGCCTGGCATTCCGCGACATCTCGCCGCAAGCGCCCATGCATATTTTGCTGATTCCGAAAAAGCCTTTGCCGCAACTGTCCCACGCCCAGCCCGAAGACGCTACGCTGCTCGGCCATTTACTGATAATTGCCAGCCAAATCGCCAGCCAACAGGGATATGCCAACGCCTTCCGCCTGGTCATCAACAATGGCGAAGCCGCAGGCCAAACCGTGTTCCATCTGCACCTCCACTTGTTGGCGGGCCGCGATTTTACCTGGCCGCCTGGCTAGCCAACTTGGCGTAGCGCCAGGCAGAAAGGCGTACATTTGTGCCACGGTTAACGGCAATTTTCCGGGTCTAAAATGGTATTGTGCGCCAATGGTGTTTGAAATGGATAATCCAAAGTGTAATGCAAGCCACGGCTTTCGCGCCGTTGTAGCGCACAGCGGATGATTAAATCCGCTACCAGCGCCAGATTGCGCAACTCGATTAAATCGCCAGTAACACGGAAATTGGCATAATATTCATCAATTTCCTGCCTCAATAAATCCACCCGGTGCTTGGCGCGCTGTAAGCGCTTGGTGGTGCGCACGATGCCCACATAATCCCACATAAAGCGGCGCAACTCTTCCCAATTGTGCGAAACAACAACTTCTTCATCAGAATCAGTGACTTGACTTTCATCCCATGCGGGTAATCCAGCGGGCATCGTCACGTTGGGGTATTGATCTATGATGGCTTGGCTGGCAGCATGGGCGAATACCAAACATTCCAACAGCGAATTGCTGGCCATGCGGTTCGCGCCATGCAAGCCTGTGAATGCCACTTCGCCGCAGGCGTATAACCCCTCCACATCGGTTTGGCCATTTATACCCGTGACCACACCGCCGCAGGTATAATGCGCGGCTGGCACCACGGGAATGGGGTCGTGGGTAATGTCCAGGCCCAATTCCAGGCAACGGGCGTAAATGTTGGGAAAATGGCTGAGAATAAAGTCCTCGGATTTATGGCTGATGTCCAGGTACACGCATTTTGCGCCCAAGCGCTTCATTTCATGGTCAATTGCGCGCGCCACAATGTCGCGCGGTGCCAGTTCTGCGCGCGGATCAAAGTGGTGAGCAAAGCGCGAACCGTCAGGCAATAGCAATTGCCCACCTTCGCCGCGCAAAGCTTCTGAAATTAAAAATGATTTGGCTTGTGGGTGGTAGAGGCAAGTAGGATGAAATTGAATAAATTCCAAATTGGCCACTCGGCAGCCCGCGCGCCAGGCCATGGCAATGCCATCGCCGGTGGACACGTCAGGATTGGTGGTGTACAAATACACCTTGCTCGCGCCGCCCGTGGCCAATACCACAAATTTGGCCGCAAACACCTCCACTTTGCCCGTGCGCCGGTTCAGCGCATATGCACCCAAGCAGCGGCGGTTATTGCGCAGCTTGAGCTTTGCCCCTGTAATCAAATCTAACGTAACATAATGCTCGAACAACTGCGTGTTGGATTGATTTTTTACTTGTGCAGCCAAAGTTTCGGTAATGGCGCGGCCCGTGGCATCTTCGGCATGAATCACGCGGCGATGCGAATGGCCACCCTCGCGGGTGAGATGATACGCCGCATTATTGTCCTCGCCAGGCAGGCGAGTGAACGGCACGCCGCGCTCAATCAGCCAACGGATGCGCGCTGGCCCTTCGGCCACCGTGAAGCGCACAATGTTGGCATCGCACAGGCCCGCGCCCGCATTGAGCGTATCCTCAACATGCGATTCCAGCGAGTCCTTGGCATCCAATACTGCCGACACTCCGCCCTGGGCGTACAGCGAAGAACCGGATTGCAGCTCAGTTTTGGATAAAATTGCAATAGTAAATTTATCGCCCAGCGCCAACGCAGTAGTTAAACCCGCCGCGCCGCTGCCAATAATTAATACATCGAAAAAGTGTGTCATGATAGGCTGTCTCTTAGAAAAGTTGTGAGTGCTGATTGTAGGTAGATATGGCTGTCATGCGCAACAACGCCCGCGTTCCGGGCTACGCCCGCGTTCCGGGCCTTGGCGCACAATAATGCTATTGAAACCCAATGCGTCTGGCTCCATTGAAGAATCCAGTCGCGCAGCTTTTTAGCAAAAACAAAATAACCGAGGAAAATCAATATGCTCACCATTACCAATCTACGGGTTTCCGTGGAGGGCAAGGAAATACTGAAAGGAATCAACCTTACCGTCAATCCGGGCGAGGTTCATGCCATCATGGGGCCGAATGGCTCGGGCAAAAGCACACTGGCCAATGTGTTGGCAGGTCGCGATGGCTACCAAGTCACAGCGGGCGAAGTGCAATTCAAGGGACAAAATCTGCTCGACATGGCACCCGAGCAACGCGCCCATGCTGGCGTGTTCTTGGCGTTTCAATATCCGGTGGAAATCCCGGGCGTGAGCAACGTCAATCTGCTCAAGGCAGCGCTCAATGCTGTGCGCCGTGCGCGCGGCGAAAACGAATTGGATGCGTTTGATTTTTTAGCGATGATTAAAAAAACCGTCAAAAAGGTAGAAATGAAAGAAGATTTTCTTTACCGCGCAGTGAACTCCGGCTTTTCCGGCGGCGAGAAAAAACGCAATGAAATTCTGCAAATGGCAGTGCTCGAACCCTGCTTGGCCGTGTTGGATGAAACCGACTCCGGCTTAGACATTGATGCCTTGCGCATTGTGGCCAATGGCGTCAACAACCTACGCTCGCCCGAACGCGCCATGATTCTGGTCACGCATTACCAACGTCTGCTCGATTATATTCAGCCAGATTACGTACATGTGCTGGCCTATGGCAGCATGGTGCGTTCTGGCGGGCCAGAGTTGGCGCACGAACTAGAACGTACTGGATATGGCTGGATTGAATCCGCGCCAACCACGCCTGGAGCTTGAGCATGGACAATCAAAACTGGATTGCGCCCTACCAAACAGCGCCCATGCCGGGCAGCGACATACCCTGGTTGGCCGCCCTGCGCGCTCAAGCACACGAGTTTTTCATCCACCACGGCCTGCCTAGCCGTCACGATGAAGACTGGAAATACTCCTCCCTGGCACAGTATGCCAACCAACCCATGCCGCCTGCCCCTGCGCCAACCACGGTCAACAGCACGTTACCCGCAGACTTAGCCTGGGCCGACTGCGCACGCCTGGTGTTCGTCGACGGCCATTGGCAACCACAGCTAAGCCATTGGCCGCAATTGCCTGATGGCACAATCCTGTTGCCCCTAGCGCAAGCCCTGCAACAATGCCCAGAATGGCTGGCTCCGCACATACAGGCCCCCACAAACGCCATGGAAGCGCTTAATTTGGCGGGATTTTACGACGGCGTATTTTTACACTTGCCCGCGCACGCCAGCCTAGGCCAGCCCCTGCATCTACTGTTTCTCGCCACATCCCGTGCAGGCTTTGCCGCGCACCCGCGCTCGGTGATTGTCGCAGGCGAGCATAGCCAACTAGAATTGATTGAACATTACAGCGACTGGCCCGAACAACCAACCAAACCAAACACCACGCCCGGCCCATGGGTCAACGCAGTGTTGGAACTTCATGCTGGCGCTGGCAGCCAAATCACCCACTACCGCATTCAAGAAAGCCGCGCCAGTGTACAAGCCGCGCACCTGGCGCTATACCAACAGCAAGACAGCCGCTTGATTTCCCATGCGCTCCTGCTGGGCAACGGCCCGCATCTGCGCAACAGCATTCACTGCCGCCTCGACGGCACCGGCGCACAGTGCGAACTGTACGGCCTCAGCGCATTGGACGGCACCAGCCGCGCCGACAGCCACACCCGCATTGAACACAATCACCCCCACTGCACCAGCCGCCAATTCTACAAAGCCGTGGCCGCCGACCACGCCAAAGCCATTTTCACAGGCCGTGTGGTAGTACAACCCGACGCGTGCCAAACCGTTGCCCGCCAAACCAGCCACAACCTGCTGCTCAGCCGTCAGGCCGAAGCCAATGCCAGGCCGCAATTAGAAATTTTAGCCTCGGACGTGCAATGCAGCCACGGTGCCACAGTGGGCCAATTAGACGAAACCGCGTTGTTTTACCTACAATCGCGCGGCATACCCCGGGCAGCGGCCAGCGATTTGCTGGTGTATGGTTTTGCCGAGGAAATTCTCGACCTAATTACCCAGCCTACCTTACGCGCACGTCTGCAAACGTGCATGTTGCGCCACCTGCCACAATCCGCCGCATTTTTCAAGGGAATTGAAAAAGAACGCGCGGCAACCGCCGAATGTGTCGCGATTGTTCCTTAACTTGAATCGCTTTAACCCGACTTAGACACCTACTAGGTGTAAAAAATTACGCCTTTTTGGGTGTCTAATTCATGTTATGCGTAGCATACCAATCAGCCATTCCCGCTGGGAGTGGTCGTGATGCCAGGCATCCCCGGTCGCATTATAACTAATTGATAAAATAGCTTGTATTTTTGCAACTTAGTGTGCACTAATATTCTAATATACATTTAACGTCAATATGTTATGTGATCTCGACCGGGAACGGCTGCCCCCCCAACCCCAGCGCGAAGCCGAATTTAGCGCCTGGGCAGAAGCCTCCAAAGCGCACTCGAAATTGCAAATACCCTAGCATTTAGCGACTATTTGCAGCATTATTTAGCCAGCTAAGCAGCGGGGCGTGCCCCCGTGCAACCGGCATTCATGTCAAACCAGCGTCGTCCCGCCAATACGGATTCTTTATGCACGACTCAAACACTCTGCTCGACACACTCAAACACTTGCCAGCAGCAGTTTTTGAAGAAATTTTGCTCAAATTCGAGATGCCCACAGGTCTATGCCGCAAAGAAGTCACGCAGACACAACAAGCTATTGATTTAATTAAATTTGCTAAAGCGCAAAACCGCCTGTCCGAACTCGCCGCTTTAGTGCCGCAAAAAACCACGCAAAACAATGAAAACCCACAGTTTTTCCTGCTGCCTAGTGGATTTAAGCCCAATCCCTATTTCACGCAGCGCGACGCAGTGCTGGCGACGCTGGCGCGTCGGCTGCAAACTCAACGGCGCGTCGCTTTGTGTGGTTTGGGCGGCATGGGAAAAACACAAATTGCGTTACATTACGCGCATTTACATTGCGCAAAATACCGTGCGGTGCTGTGGGTGTCGACGGACAGCCCGCAACGCTTGCAGGCGGAATTAGCGGGATTGGCTGAACCTTTGAGTTTGCCGACCGCGCAAGAACAAGCGTTGAATGTGCGGCAAGTATTGAACTGGTTAAGTGAGGAAGATTTAATGATTTGCGACAATGCCGACGACGCAGAAGCCATTGACGCGCTGAAAAGCCATCTGCCCGCCCGCAAGTGCTGCTCCAAACTATAGTGGACCCCATAGTCAAGACAGTTTTCTCACGAGTTTAAGCTGTCTGTGCCACTTCATCCGCAGCAGAACAGCGCTGCCTTGTTTTTTCGTTAGAAATCGTATTCGACTGCCTGGGGTACTTATCCACAATCATCGCGCCCCCCCTCGGCGCTTTTGTACACCCTGTCAGGCGTCAGGTTGCCCAGTGACTGGTGGGGGCGCTCGCGGTTGTAGAATACAAAATACGCTGTCAGCCCCAAAGTCAGGCTACCCATGTCGCCATAGCCTTTCAGGTAAATATCCTCATACTTGAGCGTCCGCCACAGTCGCTCGACGAAAATATTGTCCAGTGCCCGCCCTCGTCCGTCCATGCTGATCGCGATGCCTTCGCGCTTGAGCGCATCGGTGAATGCCGTACTGGTGAACTGCGAACCCTGATCGCTGTTGAACACCTCCGGTTGACCGTACTGCCTCAGCGCATCCTCCAGACAGTCCACGCAGAACGCGGCATCCATGCTGTTACTCAAGCGCCAGCTCAACACCTTGCGACTGTACCAGTCGATAATCGCCACCAAATAGGCAAAGCCCCGTGCCAGGCGAACATACGTGATATCCGTGCTCCAAACCTGATTGGGGCGTACCACTTCGACCCCTCGCAACAGGTAAGGGTAAACTTTGTGTTCAGGGTGCCCCTGGCTGGTATTGGGGCCAGGGGCCATACCGGCCAGGCCCATTTGCCGCATCAAGCGTTGCACCCGCTTGCGATTGACCGAGTACCCTTGCCCGTGTTTAGGTACACAACCATTCGCCGGCTGCCGTAAAAGGGGCGGCGTGTGTACTCCTCGTCCATCAAGCGGCATAGCATCAGCTCGACATCATCGACTTCCAGGGTCTTTGAGCGGGCATAGACGCCTGCACGATTGACCGATGCCAGCGCACACTGGCGCACCACCGATAGCTCATCCTGTGGGTCTATCCAGCCGCGCCGCGTTACGACAGGCTGAGACCGGACTTTTGCTTCGACAGGCTCAGCACAAGTTTTTCAACCACTCCAACTCCATTTTCAGCCTGCCTATCTCGCTGTAGAGTCGTTCTGGCTGCTCGTGCTCCACCGCCGGCGTGGGACCTCGCTTTCTCTCAAAGAGCTGCTTGGCATCCTCTTGGATGGCTTTCTTCCACTGGCCAACCTGGATCGGGTGGACGCCATATTCCTGGCCGATTTCATTAATCGTTTTCACCCCCTTCAGGGCCTCAAGGCCCACTTTGGCCTTGAACTCCGGGCTGTGAACCTTGCGCTTCTTTTTCTCACTCACAAGCTGCTCCTTTCATCTCTGGCAACAGCTTAACCTATTGTCTGGAATATGGGGTCCACTATAGTGTTTATTCTGCTGCCAGCATGGCCATGCCCATGATGTGATACCCCGCGTCTACATACACAATTTCGCCGGTGATGCCGGAGGCTAAATCAGAGCACAAAAATGCGGCCACGTTGCCCACTTCTTCAATGGTAACATTGCGTTGCAGCGGGGAGTTCTTTTCACCATATTCCAGCATTTTCTTGAAATCGCCAATGCCAGACGCGGCCAGCGTGCGGATGGGGCCAGCCGACACTGCATTGACGCGAATGCCCTCGCGGCCCAAACTGTGTGCCATGTAACGCACATTGGCTTCTAAACTGGCTTTAGCCAGGCCCATGACGTTGTAATTGGGAATCGCTCGTTCGGCACCCAAATAACTCAGGGTCAGCAGTGCGCCGTTGCGGCCTTGCATCATGGGCCGCGCACGTTGGGCCAGCGCGGTGAAGCTGTAGGAACTCACGTCATGCGCCAGTGCGAAATTTTCGCGTGTGGTGGCAGTAACAAAGTCGCCTTCGAGCGCTTCTTTGGTTACATAAGCAGCAGAATGGATGACAATATCCACGCCATCCCAGGTTTGTCCCAGGCTGGCAAAGAGTGCGTCGATTTCTGCATCTTGGCGCAAGTCACAAGGAAACACCAGGGTAGAACCGCAAGCTTGCGCTTGTTTTGTTACACGCTCTTGCAGTTTGTCATTCTGATAGGTAAACGCCAATTCCGCGCCTTCGCGCGCCATGGCTTCGGCAATGCCCGTGGCAATGGATCGATTGCTCGCCACGCCCACAATCAACGCGCGTTTTCCACTTAAAAAACCCATGATATTGTTCTCCTGCGAATTTCCTAGTCGTAGTAATGGTAGCCCTGCGCGGGGCAGGC
Organism: Dichelobacter nodosus; assembly: GCA_020720085.1. GTDB lineage: Bacteria > Pseudomonadota > Gammaproteobacteria > Beggiatoales > Beggiatoaceae > DYPE01. Next base: position 46,073 of record DYPE01000001.1, read on the forward strand.
GTTGGCAACATACCGTATAATGCCCGCTATCTGCAAGCCCATCTCAGGCAGAGGCGTAGATTCAACCTACAGCGCCGCGATGCGCTGGCGCTGCGCGGCAAGGTTTACCTGGGCCGCGCGCAGGTCGGCTACTTTGGCCTGTTCTTTGGCCACGATGTCCGCTGGTGCGCCAGCAAGAAAATTGGCATTGTCGAGTTTACCGGCGATTTTGGCCAGCTCCTTGTCCAGTTTGCTGATTTCCTTATCTAAACGTGCCAGTTCGGCGTTTTTGTCAATAAACCCAGACAGCGGAATCAGCACGTGCATGTCGCCCACCAGGCTCATGGCCGATTCTGGCGCATCCTCGCCATCCGCGACCCATTCCAACGATGCCAGGCGTGCCAAATTGAGTAAAAACGCGCGATTAGCGGCCACGCGCTGGCGGTCTTGTTCCGTGCCGTGGCTGAGCAGCACGGGCAGCGGTTTGCCGGGCGCGATGTCCATTTCAGCGCGGATGCGGCGCACGCCAAGAATCACGTGCTGAATCCAGGCGATTTCTGCTTCGGCGTCCGCGTCGTGTTTGGTGGCGTCCGCTTGCGGATAGGGTTGCAGCATGAGGGTGGGGCCGGATTTGCCTGCCAGCGGCGCGATGCGTTGCCACAGAGTTTCAGTGATGTAGGGCATGATGGGGTGCAATAGGCGCAACAGCGCTTCTAGCACGCGCACCAGGGTGCGGCGCGTGCCGCGTTGCAGCGCATCCGGCGTGGCATCGTTGGTGAGCACGGGTTTGGACAGTTCCAAATACCAGTCGCAGTATTCGTTCCAGGTGAATTCGTACAGTGCGGTGGCCATCAAATCAAAGCGGTATTGGCCGACGTGTTGCGTTACTTCGTCTTCCACTTGCTGCAAGCGCGAGATGATCCAGCGATCCGCCAGGGTCAGTTCCACAGGGGCCGCCGGGTCAAGTCCGGTGTCGTGGTTTTCGGTGTTCATCACTACGTAGCGGCTGGCGTTCCATAACTTATTGCAAAAATTACGGTATCCGGCAATGCGTCCACTGTGAAAATTGATGTCGCGCCCAGTGGTGGCCAGCGCGGCAAAGGTGAAACGCAGCGCGTCCGCGCCGTAGGCGGCGATGCCTTCGGGGAATTCCTTGCGCGTGGCACGTTCGATTTTGGGGGCCATGTCTGGTTGCATTAGGCCGCTGGTGCGTTTTTGTACCAGCGTTTCTAAGTCAATGCCATTGATTAAATCCAGCGGGTCCAGCACGTTGCCCTTGGATTTGGACATTTTGTTGCCTTCAGCGTCGCGTACCAGGCCGTGGATATACACTTGGCGGAACGGCACTTCGTCCATGAATTTTATGCCCATCATAATCATGCGCGCTACCCAGAAGAAAATGATGTCAAAGCCCGTGACCAACACGCTGGTGGGATAGAATTTTTGCAGCCGTGCGGTTTGCTGCGGCCAGCCCAGGGTGGAGAATGGCCACAACGCCGAGGAAAACCAGGTGTCGAGCACGTCGTGATCCTGTGTGAGCGTGTCGCCTGGCGCAATGGCATATTTTTCACGCACTTCCTGTTCGGAACGGCCCACGTATACCGCACCGGATTCGTCATACCAGGCCGGAATGCGGTGGCCCCACCAAATTTGGCGGGAAATACACCAATCTTGAATGTTTTCCAGCCATTGGAAATAGGTTTTTTCCCAGTTTTCGGGCACGAATTGGATGCGGCCCTCGCGCACTGCGGCCAGCGCGGGGCGCACAATTGCGGCCAAGCCGCCGGGTCGGCCATCGGCTTGGGTGTCGCGTGTCAAATCCACAAACCACTGGTCGGTGAGATACGGTTCAATAATGGCATGGCTGCGGTCGCCGCGCGGGGCCATGAGTTTGTGCGGCTCGATTTTGTCAATCAGGCCCAATTCTTCCAAATCGCTGACAATCCGTTTGCGCGCTACGAAACGATCCAGGCCGCGATACGCTTCCGGTGCTTGTTCATTGATTTTGGCATCAACGGTAAAAATATTAATGATCGGTAAATCATGGCGCTGGCCCATGGCATAGTCGTTGTGGTCATGCGCGGGGGTGATTTTGACGCAGCCCGTGCCAAAGGTCATGTCCACGTAATCGTCGGCAATAATCGGAATTTCGCGCTTGGTGAGTGGCAGGCGTATAGTTTTGCCGATCAGCGCTTGATAGCGCGGATCGTCGGGATGCACCGCCACTGCGGTGTCGCCGAGCATGGTTTCCGGGCGGGTGGTGGCCACCACCAGATGGCCGCTGCCATCGGTCAACGGGTAGCGCATGTGCCACAAAAAGCCGTTTTCCTCGCTGGCCACCACTTCCAAATCCGACACCGCTGTGTGTAGCACGGGATCCCAGTTGACCAGGCGTTTGCCGCGATAAATCAAGCCTTCGTCGTACAAGCGCACAAACACTTCCTTCACTGCGTCCGACAGGCCGTCGTCCATGGTGAAGCGTTCGCTGTCCCAGTCCACCGACGCGCCCATGCTGCGCAACTGGCGAGTAATCGCGCCGCCGGATTGCGCTTTCCACTCCCACACCTTGGCGATAAACGCTTCGCGGCCCAAATCATGGCGGCTTTTCCCCACGCTGGCCAATTGCCGTTCCACCACCATTTGCGTAGCAATGCCCGCGTGATCCGTGCCCACTTGCCACAGCGTGTCAAAGCCGCGCATCCGGTGGTAACGGGTGAGAATATCCATGATGGTGTCTTGGAACGCATGGCCCATGTGCAGGGTGCCTGTGACATTGGGCGGCGGAATCATGATGCAATACGGCGCGCCCTCGCCATGCGGCGCAAACCAGCCCTGGGTTTCCCAGGTTTGATACAAAGAGGATTCAATCGCTTGCGGGTCGTAGGTTTTGTCCATGGTGTTGGTGTCTGCTCATGTAAAAGTTGTGTTTTATCATTGGGGCGTCCGGTGATCCGATGCGCTATAGCACAGCACATTGCCGCCTGGCCAAGCGCACGGCTAACGCGCCACTGGCACGCCGCCTTTGCGTTTGATGCCAGCGGCCACGCGGAAAATATCCGGCATATTGATGCGCCCGCCTTCGGCGCGGCTGATGACCGCCAGGTCTTCCAAATCGTCTAATAACGCCTCAAGATTGCCGCGCCGCACCAGGTCGGTGGTAAACCGCCGGGGCGGGAGTTTTTTCTCTTTTTTCATTTGCGTCAGCGTGGCTTGCTTCCAGCGGTTGGTTAAATCCTCTGGCGAACAGGGCACGGTAATTTGTTGAATTGCCTCAAGCAACGGCGTGACCCAAGGATAATCCTCTTGAATTTCCTCCACACGAATCCGCGAGGCTTCGGTTACGCCCGCATGGATTGCGCGGTAATGCACGGCATGTTCATGGGTGGAGTGCTGTTGGTGGGTTTCCTCGGCGGCTTTATTGAACGCAATTAAGAAGCTGCGTGGACTTACTCTGCCTTTGGCATCCGCCAAATGATTTGGCACCCAAGTATAGGTCATGCCGCGACGTGCATCGCTGCCCATGTGTTTGCCCATGATTTCTTCCATGCGCCCACGTAGCGCATCATCCGCTAACCCGGTAATTGCAACACCGCCTTCCGGGCGGTGCATCAGTTGCTTTTCTAAGTGCAGGATTTGACTTATCTCTTTGCCGTGCTGCTCATCATTAACCAACAGTTGCAACAATAATTTATATAAATCCATGGGTGACCAGCCCAATTCAGAACGGCTTTGCTTGAGTTTAGAGCTTTCCGGGAACTGCCAGGGTTCAGGATCATCGTACATGTCCGGGCGCAAAAATAGTTTAGCCCGCATGGCGCGGGTAGAGCGCAACGACAGAGCCAATTGCAACGCGCCTTGCAACAGGCGGCGGTTTTGCCCCCAATCCGCTGATGGTGACAAACGTTCTAGGCTGTCAAATACCAACAATAATTGTTCGCTCTGGCTAGACAGCCGGGTATCTGCCTGTTGAATAAGTTGACTCGTTAATTCTGGATTGTCTTTCACCCACGCGGTGCGCTCTGCCCAGCTCGTACAATTGGGCCAGGGTTCCGCTAGAATATGGCGTAATTCATCCACCCACACTGCGCGCCAGATATGGCGCGGTTCAACTTGCGTGGCTAGATTTTCCAGCGTTTCTGGCGCTGGAAAAAGTTTGTCACTCTCGTCCAAACCAAACGCCACTCTTACGCGCATGGATTGGTATCCTTCCATTTGCCATTCGCGCTGAATCATTGTGCGTAACTTAGGACTGTTCAGCGTTGCTGTCCACAGGCTTTTGCCCACGCCGCGCATCCCGATGACAATGCTGCTGTCCCAATCAAAAGCTTTGCGGTGCGCGGGCGGCAAATAAATTCGCCCAGCAGCAGGGGGGGCCAAATTTTCCTGGGCTTTGACTACACCCGGTGTCAAATGGGCCAGCGCACGGCGGATGATTGCTGATTCATCTGGGGTCATACGCCATCATCCTCCCTGTATGCGAATATCAGACTTTCCGCACCGCGCGCAAAATACTCAAACGCGGGAAATAGCACCGGCCATTCTGTTTCAATCTCTGCGCCAAAAGATTTTCTACCCCGAATCTGCGCGGAGAAGACCACCGGCAAGGCATAATGCGGCGCTTCTTCTGCGTTAAGATCAAACGAATAGGGCGCGTTATCCTCTTTATCGTACATTTCCAGGCAGGCGTCATAAGCATTTTCCCGCCATTTTTCCAAAGCATCGCCCAGATTTTCCATCATGGCCGCGCACAGCTTCAGGCGCAAGCGTAAGTCCTGGTTTTCATCTAAAGTAGCGATTTGCGGGGAATCCTGCAAATGCTTGAATAACTTTTTATAGGCTTGCCAGTTTGGTGGCTCATCACGGGCAAACATAAACACTTGCGCGCCGAGTTGGGTGATTGCTGCTGCGCCGATGTCATGCAAGCCAGCGCGCGCGTCGAGCAATACCACCTCTGGCGGATTCGTTTGCTTTGCCAAAAACTGAATCAGCCCATCCAAACGGTCGGCAAAACGGCACGGGCGGCCATTTTTACCATAGGTTGGCATATAGGCCCGCCCCAGTTTGGCAATATAATCCTTGGTATTGTCCCCCCAGGCGGGAATAACCCGCAGGTCACCGGGCCAATTATTTTCAATCGCAGCAGGCGCGCGCATTAACATATCGCTTAATAAATTTGCATCCGTGGTTTCTACTAGAGATTCTGCCAGCCAGTCTACCAAACCGTAAGCAGGGAACGCTTCGCCCAACAGCAACGGGCCAATCCCCGGCGCTTCCAAATCCAGGTCAATGACGACCACTCGTTTGCCATCACGCGCCATTTTCAACGCCAGCATGGCAAAGGCGGTGCTGCGGCCCACGCCGCCTTTGATACTGAATGCCACGCCCAACGGTAAGCGCGGCACAATGCGCAGTGGCGGGCGTAACCAATCCTGATTGGTTTGCAAGCGATCAAGCAGTTTTACCCCAAGATCACGGAAAGCCGGACGTGCCAGCGGATCGGACAAAATGCTGTCCGGCGCGGGATGTTCCTTGGGCAATATCAGCACCGCATCGCCAGGAAAGGCGTGCGGGCCGAACGCCTGGCGCAGTTCTTCGCGCATTGCAGGAATAGTATCCGCCTCGGCAAGCTCTTCGGCGGCCAACAGCAAAGCGCAACGGCCCAGCGCGTCGCGCACAATCACGCCAGTTTGGTTGCTGTCCGTTTTGCGCAAGCGTTTGTCTGCCAGCCAATTGGTTACCAATTCTTTGGCATGATTCAACGCATCATCAAAGCGAATCGTGCTCATGGAATCAACCCAGTGTATTGCAGTAATTGTGCTGTAACATCTCGGCGTTGTTGCCAACGGGGCTTGCCATTTTCCATCGTGGCAATATCCGTTTCTAACGCACTGGTTTCGGCGTAGCGGTTATCAATTTTCCAGTGAGCAAACGGATTGCTGGCGCTGCTTAATAAGCAGTAAAGATCAGCAAAACCAGCGGCATCAATCCCTGTACAGGCGACAGCCCAAAGTTTATCAATATGCTGTTTGTAGTTGACCGGCTTTTTGGGTAATGGTATTGCTATTCCTGAAGCAACCAGCGCATGTTTGACCACGCATTCTGCCGCAATGCCCACATGATGATCCGCACCCGCAAGCCGGTTTTGCTTTATCAACGCATTGGCATCATGCCAATGACGTAATGCAGCGGAGTCATAGACTTCAGGTAACGTTGGTGTGGTGTTGGCGTGCATCATTGTTTTTAGCGTATTGTGGATGAAGGCGATTGCCTATGAATTAAGCAGGAGAAATTGTGGTTAGGGTTCGTAAAATAATGCCCCAAGTCAGTTGGATGCGCAATCACAAAAAAAACGGAGCAGGCCGTGCGGCCTGCTCCGTAATTTTGGACTACACCCGTTTGGCGAGATTATTGATTGGACAGGCTATAAATATACGCTGCCAGCAAATGTATCTTAGCTTCGCCGAGGAACTCGCCATGTGCAGGCATCACGCCTTTGCGGCCATTGAGGATAGTGGCCTTAATGGTATCCTTGGAAGCGCCATACAGCCAAGTTTCGTCTGTCAAGTTTGGCGCGCCCAGCATGGGATTGCCTTTGGCTTCCGGGCCGTGGCAGGCGATACAAATGGTCATGTATTTGGCCTTGCCTTGTTCCGCCAGAGCCGCATCCGCCTCATTGGCGCGACCCGCCAAGGTCAGCACATAGTTGGCCAGATTGTCCACGTCTGCTTCCACCAGGCCGTTGGTCTTGTGATCCGGCATGTTGCCGTTGCGGCCTTGCAGGATGCTGGTTTTTACCGTGGCGAAATCACCGCCCCACAGCCAATCCTTGTCAGATAGGTTGGGATAACCGGTGTTTCCATGCGCGTCGGTGCCGTGGCAAACTGAGCAATAGTTTAGGAACAAGCGTTGGCCGATTTTCATGGCTTCGCCGTCCTTAGCCAGCTCTTCGCCTGCTTTGGCCTGGTATTGTTCAAATATGGGATCATATTTGCTCGCCGCCACTTGCATTTCCCCATCATATTGATTGCGGGAAGTCCAATTGAACACGCCAGCAAAAGTTCCCAACCCAGGATATAACGCCAGGTAAACCAGGCTAAATACCAGGGTGATGTAGAACATGTTCAGCCACCACATGGGCAGAGGATTGTTATACTCTTGCAAGGTTTCGTCCCACTGGTGACCAGTGGTGGTGTCACCGCTCTTGCCGCTACCGGTTTTTTCCATGGCGTTACCCATGGTCATCCACCAGATCAGCCAGAAACAAAAGAGAATACTCGCAATGGTTCCCACGGCGACAAACCAGCTCCAAAATGGGCTGACAAAATCATTCATGCTCAAATTTAAATTATCCATTCTTTTTCTCCCTAGTCGTCACACCAACGGTCATGTCCAAATCGTCTTGGTCAAATGGAAGCTTGGCCGCTTCGTCGAACTCTTCTTTGCGGGAGCCTTGGAAGGTCCACAGAAAGATGCCGATGAAGAAAACCATCACCACGACGGTCCAAACCGATTGGATGTCGGCCAATAATTTCATGGTTTCCATGGATTAGTTACCTCTTGGCCTTCAATTCCACACCAAGCCCTTGGAGATAGGCAATCACGGCGTCAATTTCCTTCTTGCCTTCTAATTCCTTGGGCGCATTGGCAATTTCTTCATCCGTGTAAGGATGACCCAGTACGTTTTTCAGCGTGCTCATTTTCTGCGTAATCAGTGTACTGTTCACATCATTGTCCGCCAACCAAGGATAACCGGGCATGACAGATTCCGGCACCACAGCGCGCGGATCAATGAGGTGAGTGTAATGCCAATCATCGCTGTAGCGACCACCCACACGGTGCAAATCAGGCCCAGTACGTTTGGAACCCCACTGAAATGGACGGTCATACACAAATTCACCCGCCACTGAGTAGTGACCATAGCGCTCGGTCTCGGCACGGAACGGGCGGATCATTTGCGAATGGCACAAATAGCAGCCTTCGCGCACGTAAATGTCGCGGCCCTCCAGGCGCAGGGCTGAATAGGGTTTCAGTCCCGCGACCGGTTCGGTGGTGGAGTGCATAAAGAACAAAGGTACGATTTGAATCAAACCGCCGACGCTGACCGCCAGTACAGTTAAGATGATCATCAGCGTAACGTTTCGTTCAACTTTCTCATGTGCAGTTGCCATGTAATCGCTCCTTGGCGTTAGTGGGCGTGAGCCGGTTCAGGGATGGGATCGCTTTCCACCGCTTTGCCAGCGGCAATGGTGGCGAACACGTTGTAGGCCATGATGATCATGCCAATCAGGAACAAGAATCCGCCCAGGGTGCGAATCGCGTAGAACGGATGCATGGCTTGCACGGTTTCTACAAAGCTGTAGGTCAACGTGCCGTCAGCATTGACTGCACGCCACATTAAGCCTTGCATGATGCCGGAAATCCACATGGCAGTGATGTACAGCACCACGCCGATGGTGGCAATCCAGAAATGCACTTCAATCAATTTGATGCTGTACATTTCCTTTCTGCCGAACAGGCGCGGAATCAGATAATACAAGCTGCCCATGGAAATCATCGCCATCCAACCCAGTGCGCCGGAATGCACATGACCCACGGTCCAGTCCGTGTAATGGGACAACGCATTGACTGATTTAATGGACATCATCGGGCCTTCAAAGGTGGACATGCCATAGAAAGACACCGACACAATCAAGAAGCGCAAAATTGGGTCAGAACGCAGTTTTTCCCACGCACCAGACAGCGTCATGATGCCGTTGATCATTCCGCCCCAGGATGGAGCCAATAAAATCAAGGACATTACCACGCCCAGCGATTGCGTCCAATCAGGTAGCGCGGTGTAGTGCAGATGATGTGGGCCAGCCCAAATATAAGTGAAAATCAACGCCCAGAAGTGCACGACGGACAGACGGTAAGAATACACGGGACGTCCGGCCTGTTTTGGAATGAAGTAATACATCATGCCCAGGAATGCGGCGGTGAGGAAAAAGCCCACAGCATTGTGGCCATACCACCATTGCACCATGGCATCTTGCACGCCAGCGTAAGCAGAGTACGATTTCCAGGACGTCAAAGATACCGGCACAGCGGCGCTATTGAAAATGTGCAACATGGCGATGGTCAGAATAAATGCGCCATAAAACCAGTTAGCTACATAAATATGCGGGGTTTTGCGTTTGTAAATTGTGCCAAAAAAGACAATGGCATAAGCAACCCACACCAAAGTAATCAGCAGGTCAATCGGCCATTCCAGTTCAGCGTACTCCTTGCTGCTGGTAATGCCCAGAGGCAGGGTAATCGCGGCCAGTACAATCACTACTTGCCAGCCCCAGAAGGTAAAGCTTGCCAGGGTTGGGCAGAATAGCGTGGCATGGCAAGTGCGTTGCACCACATAATATGATGTGGCGAAAAGCGCGGAACCGCCAAATGCGAAAATCACTGCATTGGTATGCAGCGGACGCAGTCGGCTAAAGGTAAGGTAAGGAATGTCAAAGTTGAGAAAGGGCCACGCCAATTCAGCAGCAATGTAAACCCCGACTAACATTCCGACAATTCCCCATATCACGGACATGACAGCGAATTGCCGCACCACCGTGTAATTATAGGTTGCCTGTTCGGCCATTTTGCCTCCTAAGAGTTCGTTTGAGTGGATGATATACAACAAAATTAGGTGAAAAATGGAAGGATTGCACTAAGTTAGAAAGCCTCAGCGCCAGCGCACGGGAACCCGCGCATTGAGCAACCATCACGGCCCCAACCCGAATAGCCTTTTTCCACACTTTCGCCCAGCCATACATTGCCCAACTCCGAGAAGGTGGAGCCGGACACGATCCCCTGCGTCCCTAGATTTAAAGACACGAGAACCTGCTTCATGAAAAAGTCGCATAACCGACATTTTTCATAGAAATGTGTTATACAGAGAAGTGACAAAACAGTCAATGCCCACCCCTCACCGTCTGGCAGGAACATAATAAAATACAAGTTATTAGGCCATGCGCTTCTCAAGCTTACCATTGGCGCGCAACACCTGATTGTACGTGATATGCCTGGAGGCAATAACCGGAATATTTTTGCATAAAAAAATAACATAATTTAATAATTAATGCTTTACAATCAAAATCATGGCCAACATACCCAAGTTACACGCTAAACAACGAAGCATGTAGTAACGCTTGGGTATAGGGATGCTGAGGCTGGGTAAATAATTCTTCCACTGCGCCGCTTTCTACGAATTGGCCATGGCGCATGACCACAATGCGGTGGGCCATTGCGCGAATCACGGCTAGATCATGGCTGATGAACAAGTAGCTCAGGCGGTGTTTGCCTTGCAGATCGCGCAGCAGTTCCAGCACTTGTTTTTGTACGGAAACGTCGAGTGCGCTGGTGGGTTCGTCTAGCAAAATTAGGCGTGGTTCCACCATCAGCGCGCGGGCGATGGCGATGCGCTGGCGTTGACCACCTGAAAACTCATGGGGATAACGACTCATCATGCTTTCTTCCAGCCCCACTTCTGCGAGCATGGCGGCAATGCGTTGCCAGCGCTGACTGCGGTTGAGGTGGGGAAAATGCACGCGCAAGCCTTCGCCCACGATTTGTTCTATGGTCATGCGCGGTGACAGCGCGGCGTAGGGGTCTTGGAACACGATTTGAAAATAACGGCGCAAAGGGCGCAATTGGCGCTGTTTCAAGCTGTCAATGCGAGTTTGGTTGAAAGTAATTTCGCCCTGGCAAGTTTGCAGGCGTAGCAGGCACAGGCCCAGCGTGGTTTTGCCTGAGCCTGATTCGCCGACAATGCCCAGGGTTTCGCCGGGGTATAACTCGATATTGGCCTGATCTACCGCCCGCAGCACGCTGGCGCGGCGGAACCAATGGTTTTGTGTGGTAAATTGACACGAAACACCGCGCCCAGCCAATAATGCGGGTTGGGTATAGTCGGGTTGCGGTAGCGCGGCGTTGCGTTGTGGGCGGCTGTCGAGCAAGTGGCGGGTGTAGGCGTGACGAGGCTGGCTGAATATGGCACTCACTTGGTTTTCTTCGATAATTTCTCCCGCGCGCATCACGCACACGCGATCCGCGAAACGGCGCACCAGGTTGAGATCGTGGGTGATCAGCAATACCGCCATGCCGGTTTCGCGCTGAATATCTTCTAACAATTCGAGAATTTGCAATTGAATGGTCACGTCCAACGCCGTGGTAGGTTCGTCGGCAATCAATAGGCTGGGGCCGCACGCCAATGCCATGGCAATCATGACGCGCTGGCGTTGGCCGCCAGACAGCATGTGCGGGAAGGCATTAAAGCGTTGATGCGGTTCAACAATGCCAGTGCGCGCCAGCAATTCTAGCGCACGCTCGCGTGCGGCTTGGCGCGACAATGGAGTGTGCAACAGCAGAGTTTCCATGACTTGCGCGCCAATGGGATGCAAGGGGTTGAGCGAGGTCATGGGTTCTTGGAAAATCATGGCGATTTCTTTGCCACGCAGGCGGCGCAGGGTATCTTCGCTGCTGGCGAGCAAATCGCAATCTTGCCAATAAATCGCGCCGGAGTAGCGCACCACGCCGCGCTCATGCAGGCGCGGGATGGACAGTGCGGTGACGGTTTTGCCTGAACCAGATTCACCCACCAGCGCCAATTTTTCCCCAGGCGCAAGGCTGAAGCTTACGTTGCGCACGACTGGCGTGTACTCGGCAAGTGCGGTAGCGGAGTAGGCGCGGAAGGCAACGGATAGCTGGTCAATGCGCAGTAAAGGGGAGGGCATGTGGTGAACTCTGGTGCAGGATTTGCGCTGTGCCTGCAATGGGACAGCACAACGCATTGTGATAGCTTATGATTTTGAATGGATTTGCAAGTTGGATTAGGTGAGCACGCCGCTGGCCAGCACTTCGGATTGCGCGATTAAGTTTTCTAAGTAATCCAAGTCAGGGAGCCAGATCTTTTCGTCTTGTAAGGTGACTGTGCCCAATAGCCCCGGGCGTTTATTGTCGCTGAATTTGCCTAAATGTTCCTCCTGCACAATGGCAGTATCCGGCATTTCTGCGCACACTACAGCATAAAACGGGACTGTATCGCCCAATTGCAAGCCATACAGCACAACCACGTGTTGATCCTCGTATGCGGCATCTTGGCCGACTGCCAATCCAGACAATTTATCCCAATGGACAACAACAATCGAATGGTTGCGCCATGGGAGCACGCCCGCAAGCCAAGCTTGCTTATGTGCGGGAACAGGTTCTATTTGTTTGGTTTTTAGGACTTCCGCCACCGTGGACGCAGGCAGTAAAATTTTCCCAACAGACACAGTTAATACTAAACAACGGATATTTTGTTTGCTCATGGCGACATGCGCTCCGCTAGCAATTGATTGATGTTTTCCAACAATTCCGCTTCATTGAAGGGTTTGCCCAAGTGGCGGGAAATGCCAATTTTGGCGGCACGCTCGCGGTGTTTGATCCCGGTGCGCGAGGTAATCATGATGATCGGCAAGTGTTTTAGGGTGTCGGTATTGCGGATTTGCGTAGCCAATTCAAAGCCGTCCATGCGCGGCATTTCAACGTCCAGCAGCATCAAATCAGGCACGCGCTCTTGCAATTGCGCCACTGCGTCCATGCCATCCTTGGCGGTCATCACTTCCATGCCTTGGCGGGCCAGCAGGCGGGCAGTGACTTTGCGCACGGTGATGGAATCATCCACCACCATGATGGTGGCGGTTTTAACGGGCACGGTGGGCGTGACGGTATCCACCACCACGGGCTGGACGTAAATATTGGCGCGCATCAGGGTGAGCACGTCCAAAATAATGACCACGCGACCATCGCCCAAAATAGTTGCGCCAGCAATCCATTTAATGCCGCTCAATTGTGGCCCTATCGATTTAACTACCACTTCTTTGCTGCCTTCAATGCCATCCACTACCAAGGCCATGCGGTGTTCGCCAGAACGCACCAGCAGCAAGGGCAGTAGGGGGAGATCGCCACCAGCCCGACCAAAACCGAGCATTTCTCCCAGATGGGAAATGCGGTATTGCTGGTGCATATAGGTAAAATATTTTTCTTCTAAATTCGATTGGATATGCACATCTTGCCAGGGCATACGCATGACGGCGTCAACATTGTGCAATGGGATGGCAAGCGTTTCTTCCCCTACATGCACCAGCAGCGCTTGACTGATGGTCATGGACATGGGCAGGCGGATCTCAAAAATCGTTCCTTTGCCGGTGATGGAATGAATTTTAAGCATTCCGCCCAATTGTTTGATTTCGCTGTTGGCAATGTCCATGCCTACGCCCCGGCCCGATACCTGGGTGATGGTTTTGGCGGTGCTGAATGCCGGTTCGAGAATAAATTGTGCTAAGTCGGAATCAGGCACTTCTTGGTTGTATTTAATCAAGCCTTTTTCTTCGGCTTTTTTACGAATTGCTGGCAAATTGAGACCCGCGCCATCATCGGAGAGTTTGATGACCAATTCCGCGCCCTCGCGCAACAATTCTATTTTTATAATGGCTGTAAGGGCTTTTCCTGCTTTGCTGCGCATTTCTGGCTCTTCCACGCCATGACCAATGGCGTTGCGCAACATGTGTTCCAGCGGCGCAACAATGCGATTAAGCACGGTGCGTTCAAATTCTATGCTGTCGTCATTGATGGTGAAATCCACTTGTTTGTGCAATTCTTTGGCAGTAAGCCTTGCAATTCGTTGTAGTCTTGGCGAAATTTGGCTGAACGGAATCATGCGTGTGCGCATGATGCCCTCTTGCAATTCTGTGCCAATGCGGTTTTGCTGCACCAGCAGAGAATCACTTTGGCGGGTCAGGTTTTTTAGATTTTCCTGAATATTTTGCAAGTCAGTTACCGTTTCCATCAAACTGCGTGACAATTGCTGCATTGTGGAAAATTGATCCATTTCTAGTGGATCGAATTCTTCCCCATGCACTGCGCCCTTGTCTGCACCAGTGGGCTGGCGGTAGGTGGAAATAATCTGCACTTCTGTTTCAATCTCTAAGCGACGCAGCAAATCACGCAAGCGCAACACGGTTTGATCCATTTCCGTTAGATTGCCTTTTATTTTGCCTTGCTGCTGTTCCATATGCGCGCGCAAAATCGATAATTCGCCCGCCAGGTTAGTAAGTTTGTCAATCAAGGCTGCGCGCACGCGCACGCGCTCGTCGTTGTCCTCTTGCAGGGCAGACGGTGCATCCTGGCTTTTTTTGGTGGTGGGCGGTGTGGCCGTTGCCGTGGGCGGTAAAGATTGTTTTTGTGCGCGTTCGGAGGACGTTGGCGCGGGTTGTTCCGTTTTAATCGGTTTTGTTGGCGCGGCAAGCGTTGGTTTGGCCTTGCGAATTTCCGGCTCCGCTTGGGGGCTAGTGGGCCTGGGGATTTTTGCCATAGGCGCGCCGCTACCCGTGGCTTTGCTCGGCAGTGTATCTGTTCCGAGCGAATTGGCAATTCTGGCAATCAGTTCTGTCGGCACTTTCAGCGCTTCGCGCTTGCGCACCGATTCGAGCATAGTGGCCAATTCGTCCAAACTTTCCTGCACAATCAATTGCAAGTGCGGATTGGTGTGTGCGTTGCCTTCAGCAATGCGGGTGAGCACGGATTCCAGTTGATGGCTTAAATCTCCCATGGAGGAGATGCCCACCATGCGCGCGCCGCCTTTTAAGGTATGTAGCTCGCGCTGCAATTCTTTAATCAGCGGAATGTCGTCAGGCACGGACAGCCAAGCGGCCACCAAATTCTGGCTTTTTTCAAGAATTTCATCCGCTTCTTCCAAGAAAATGTCCATGAACTCATCCACCGCATCAGGAGGTGTTTCATACAAAATTTTAGGCTCTGGCAAAGGCTCAGGCTCAGGGGTGTCCACAGAAATCACCAGTTCTTCTAATTCAACCGCTTCCACCGCAGTTTGGCGTGCGTCGTGCGCGTGAGTTTTTTTCACCGGTTGTTTGGGGCGAGTCGCCACAGGTAGGTATTCTTCCTGTTCCAGCGCGCTGGCTTCTTCATGCGGGGGGAGGGGTTCTGGAATTTCTGCGGCCAGGCGTTTCCATGCGCCCACCAATTTACTGTAAATGCCTAAATCAATATCGGCTTCTTGACCTTCCAAAATTTTATGAATCATTTTGCCGCTTTCGGCCAGCAGCGCGAGCACATCCTTGCGTAAGGGAATGTGGTGTTCTAGGCAACCCTGGGCATAGGTTTCCATGGGCGCGGCGAGCGAGGCGATGTTGTTCAGCCGGACATTGCGCGAACTGCCATTGAGGGTGTGCAATATGCGGAAAATTTCCCGCGTCATTGCACAAGGTGGATTTTTTTTGCACGCAATTAAAAAATTCTTCAGCGCAAGTAAGTGACTAGACGCCTCCTTGTGATAAATTGCCATCAATTCGGGATCAACTGCGTCTTCGTCTACCGGTGCGGCAACTTTTTTAGGTGGGGGTTCCGGTGGTGGCGTAACTGCGGCTGGTGGGGGGGGCGTGGGTAGCGGGCTGGCTTCAGGCAACGAGGGCAGTGCTAACTCTGGAAGTTCTGCTGCTTCCGGGGCTGAGGCGCTGGCATCCATGACAAAGGGAATGTCGTTGGCGAATGCCCCGCTGTCCACGTCCAGCATGGCTTCTTCGTCTGTCAGTGCGGGTACGTCTGTAAACGCATTTTCGGTTCCGTCTAAAGTCAATTCGGGTAAAATCAATTCGTTCTCTTCCTCTTCGCTGAGGATGGAGGGCAGGGAAAACGTTTCTTCTCCGTCCTGTCCGTCCTCTTCGCTGAGGATAGAGGGCAGGGTAAAAGCCTCTTCTGCGTCCTCTCCGTCCTCTGTTGCGGGCAGCGCTGCGCTGTCAAGGCTTGACTGTGCAAGTGACACTTCCTTCGCAGCGGTTTCCCCAAGTGCCGCAGATGGCATGACAAATTCGCCCAATTCTTTGCCCTTGCTGGCAACAAAATGGTGCGCTTGTGAAATGAGCACATGTACGGCTGGGTTCACCATGTTCTCCCCTTGTTGGAACTGTTCAATCAGCCGGGGGATGGCCTGGTTGGCGCGATTTACCAAGTCTTCTGCGGCACTGGAATAGGGGATTGCCCCCTCCACTAGGCGGTTAAACAAATTTTCCATCGCCCAGCCCAGCTCGCCAATGAGCATGGCCCCCACCAAACGTCCGCTGCCTTTGAGCGTATGAAAGGCGCGGCGCAGGTTGCCAGCAGCGTCTTTGTTGTTGGGGTTGGATTTCCATTGCGCATAGTTGACGCCAATTTCTTCTTGGACTTCTTGCATCTCTTCAGCAAAAATCTCCAAAATCTCGTCATCAACTTCATCGTTGGTGGTATGTGCGGGCAGTTCGTACAAGGGTAAGGACATGGATTCACTCGCCGTCATTGGTTGAAAATGTGACATGGCATTATACCGTACCGCTCTGGATTTTCCGAATAAGCGTTTAACAAACAGATGTTGCACCTGAGCACGGCGCAAGCAGGAGCACAAGCAGACGCTGGGACATGATGATAAAATCCTCCCTGAACATAAACGCTGCGCCTGCGTCACACCGCTGGCCTCCTTAACAAAAAGGAAATGCTTTGGCAACACATCTGCTCCGCGCCACCGCTGTGGTGGGCGGATTTACTTTATTATCCCGCGTGGTAGGGTTTGTGCGCGATTTGGTGATCGCCCAAACCTTCGGCGCGTCCGCCAGCGTGGACGCTTTTTTGGTGGCCTTCAAAATCCCCAATTTTCTCCGCCGATTGTTTGGCGAAGGCGCGTTCTCCCATGCTTTTGTGCCTGTGCTCAGTGAATACAAAGCACGCCGCACGCCAGAAGAAACGCGCCAACTCATTTCTGCCACTGCCGGCGCGCTGAGCGCTACGCTGGCGGGAGTCACCTTGGCGGGGATATTGGCCGCGCCGCTGGTGGTGCTGTTGTTCGCGCCAGGATTTTACCAGCAGCCGGAAAAATATGCGCTCACGGTCACCATGCTGCAAATCACTTTTCCTTATTTGTTGCTAATTTGCCTGACTGCGTTTGCAGGCTCAATCCTCAATGCCCATGGCTATTTCGCGGTGCCCGCGTTTACACCGGTGTTGCTCAATGTCTGCATGATCGCTGGGGTGTGGTGGCTCGCGCCGCATTTAGAACACCCCATCGTAGCGCTGGCGTGGACTGTGCCGGTGGCTGGCGTGGTGCAACTGTTGTTTCAAGCGCCATTTCTTGCCCGCCTGCGCCTGCTGCCGCGCATCAGCGGTTTGCGCCCGTCTGCCTGGCGCGCGCACGAAGGCGTGACGCGCATCTTGCGCCTGATGCTGCCCGCGATTTTTGGCGTATCCGTAACCCAAATTAATTTGTTGGTGGATACGTTGATGGCGTCTTTTTTGGTAACTGGCAGTGTGTCTTGGTTGTATTATGCCGACCGCTTGCTAGAGTTTCCGATTGGCGTATTCGGCATGGCATTATCCACCGTATTGCTGCCCACGTTGTCGCGCGCCATGGCCCACGAAGATTTAGCTGCGTATTCTGGCACACTCAACTGGGGATTGCGTTGGGTATTTCTGATCGGCGCGCCCTGTGCTGCTGGCTTACTGGTGCTGGCAGCACCGCTGATGGCCACGCTATTTTTTTACGGCCAATTCACCGCACGCGACGTGCTGATGAGCAGTTACGCCCTCATGGCTTATACTGGCGGCTTGCTGGGCTTTGTGCTGATCAAAGTGCTGGCCTCCGGCTTTTACGCGCGCCAAGATACGCGCACGCCAGTGCGCATCGGTGTAATCGCCATGATTGCCAATATTACTATTAATTTATTGTTGGTATGGCATCTCCATCATGTCGGATTGGCACTCGCCACTGCGTGTTCGGCATTGCTCAATGCAGCGCTGTTGTTCCTGGCATTGCGCCGCAAGTCGTGGTTTATACCAGAACTTGGCTGGTGGCAATTTCTCGCGCGTGTGGCTATTGCCACGCTGGGCATGGCCACGGGCTTGATGTTGCTACAAGCGCCGCTGGCGCAATGGCTGCAATGGAGTGGCGGTTGGCGCATCCTCATGCTCACCGCGCTGATCGTCCTTGGCGTGTGCGTCTATTTTTTGCTGCTTGCCGCGCTGGGCCTACGCCCACGCCATTTGCGGTAGTAAGCCGTGTGGAGTGGATAGCGGCAGAGAACTACCCACTGCTATAATAGAATAGTATTATTTAAAAATAAGCCCGTTTAACACCACGCTTACCCATTTGTTCCGTTGTTTTCTATGAGGAAATCACCACCATGACCGCCAGCCTTGCCATTCCTCGTTTGCGTTTTTACGATGCCGATTTCGCCGAACGCCTGCGCCAACGCTTGGCCTGGGACAGCGTGGCGGATGAGCACGTGACCCAAACGGTGCGCGCCATTTTGCAGGCCGTGCGGCAACGGGGGGATGCGGCTGTGGTGGAATACACCCAACAATTCGATCACGCACCCGGTACGGACATGGCTGCGTTCAGCCTCCCTACTGCGCGCTTGCAATCCGCTTTGGACAACTTGCCCGCCGCGCAGCGCGATGCCTTGCAACATGCGGCGCAACGCATTACGGCCTATCACTCCCGCCAAAAACAAAGCAGTTGGCAATACCGCGAAGCAGATGGCACTGTGTTAGGACAACAAGTTACGCCGTTGGATCGCGTGGGCATTTACGTGCCTGGCGGCAAAGCCGCATACCCATCTTCGGTGTTAATGAACGCACTGCCTGCCAAGGTAGCGGGTGTGGGCGAAATTATTATGACGGTGCCGGCACCGCATGGCCAGTTGAATGAATTGGTGCTCGCCGCCGCCTGTCTGGCTGGGGTGGATAAAGTATTCACCATTGGCGGTGCGCAAGCGGTGGCTGCACTGGCGTATGGCACGCAAACCGTGCCCAAAGTGGACAAAATCACTGGGCCAGGCAACATTTATGTCGCTGTGGCTAAAAGCCTGGTGGTGGGCACGGTGGGCATTGACATGATTGCTGGGCCATCCGAAATTCTGGTGATTTGCGATGGGCGCACAGACCCGGATTGGATTGCCATGGACTTATTTTCACAAGCCGAGCACGACGAGCAGGCGCAAGCCATTTTAGTCAGCCCAGACCCTGAATTTTTAGATCAAGTGTTGGACAGCATGGAAAAATTGCTACCCACCATGCCGCGCGCAGACATCATCCGCGCTTCGCTGGTGCAGCGTGGCCTGCTCATTGAAGTTGCAGATTTGCAACAGGCCGCGCAAGTGGCAAACTGGGTGGCCCCCGAGCATTTGGAACTTTCCGTGGCAGACCCCGAAGCGCTGCTGCCGCAAATTCGCCATGCAGGCGCGATTTTTTTAGGCCGCCACACGGCTGAGGCGCTGGGCGACTACTGTGCTGGCCCCAACCACGTATTGCCCACTTCGGGCAGTGCGCGTTTCTCTTCGCCGCTGGGCGTGTATGATTTTCAAAAACGTTCTTCCCTGATTTTTTGCTCAGAGCAAGGCGCACACGCCTTGGGTCGCATCGCCACCACCTTGGCCGAAGGCGAAGGCTTGCACGCCCATGCGGCGTCCGCCGGGTACCGGAGCGGCCAAGCGTAAACGGGACATCCAGTTTACGCGCCGAACGCTTACGCTCATGAAGTTGCAAACCAAACTTCTGCTGTTGATTATTCCATTGATTGCCTTGCCCCTGCTGGGGCTGGGCTGGATTGCCTACCAGCGTTTGCAACAATCCGCGTTGCAAAACGTGGAAGCGCAGATGCAAGCACTGCTGGATCAAACCGCGCAACAAGTGAGCGGCTTTGAACAAACTACCAAAGCCAACGCAGAACTATTCGCCGAATCCGAACTGTTGCGGCGTTATTTGCTCACCGGGCAACAAGACCGCTACGACTTGCTGCAACTTCCCCTGCTGACTTTATTGAGCGGCTACCATGCGGCTTATCCGCAATACTATGAATTGCGCGTGCTGTTACCTGACGGCTACGAAGATGCCCGTTTTGCGGTGGATGGCCTGCCCAATCTCACGGAGGACGAGTCAGAAACGTTTTATTTCAAGGCATTGCAACAAGAAACCGAGGGACGAAAAACCTCGTTGCAGTACCTAGACAATCCCGATGATGATCGCTTTGTCCTGCTGGTGGCCAAGCCCTTGCGTTTTTTTGACGCAGCACGAGTCGAATCGCGCCGTGACACCGCAAATGCGCCGCTGCATGGTTACTTACTGATTACCGCCACGCTGGAATTCATGGAACGTCAAGCCAAGGCCGGACGCTTGGGCAATCATGGCGGATTGCTGTTTGCCGACGCCAGCGGCACGGTGGTATTTTCCACGCCCACACCAGAGGCAACACCAGTCCACCTGCCCGCTGAGGCCATGCAAGCGACCTCATCCCCCACTGCGTACTCGGTCACGGACATGCAGGGCAACCCCTGGCTGTACCGCGCCATGCGCTTACCCTCGGGCATCATTCTCGCGGCGCGCTTGCCCATGGCGGAATTGCTGGAAGAGAGTCGCCGGTTGGGCTATTTGACGCTAATATTGTTTGGTGCTGCGATGGTGGTCACTGTGGCGCTGGTCATGGTGGCATTGCGCGGCATGGTGTTGCGCCGCTTCCAACGCTTAGAACAGGCCGCGCGCGCCTGGGGCGAGGGTTCCCTGTCATACCGCATCGCGCAACACTCCAGCGATGAATTAGGCCGCTTGATGGCGCATCTCAACGGCATGGCGGGGCGTTTGGAAACCGCACAGGCACAACGCGAGCAAGCGCAGCAAGAAGCCTTGGCCAACCGCGAGTTGGCCATTGAAAATTTGAAACAAGCCGACAAGCTAAAAGATGAATTTTTGGCCAACACCTCGCACGAACTGCGCACGCCGCTCAATGGCATTATCGGCATCAGCCAATCGCTGATCGAAGGTGTGGGCGGTGAATTAACCGAAGCGCAACGCCAAAATCTGCATGTAATTGTGCACAGCGGGCGGCGCTTGGCGGGTTTGGTGAACGACATTTTGGACGCTTACAAATTGCAGCGTCATGAACTGCAATTGCAATTAAAAGCAGTGGATATGCGCGGTATCGCGCAGTGGGTGCTGGAATTGTCGCGCCCATTGGCTGCTAGCAAAAACCTCTTTTTGCATAACGAAATTCCGCCCGACATACCGCCGGTGCAAGGGGATGAGAACCGCTTACAGCAAATTTTGCTCAATTTGGTAGGCAATGCCATTAAATTCACTGAATCTGGACAGATTTCAGTGTCCGCAGCGTTAGAAAATGAATGGCTGGCCGTGTCCGTGGCAGATACCGGCATTGGCATTGCCGAAGAACAATTGGAACGGATTTTCGACGCCTTTCACCAAGGCGATGGCTCTACCGCCCGCACCTATGGCGGCACCGGGCTGGGCCTGAGCGTCAGCCGCGAATTGGTGGACTTGCACGGCGGCAGCTTGCGCGTGACCAGCCTCGTGGGCCAAGGCTCCACTTTTACCTTCACCCTGCCGCTGTC
The DNA here is from genome assembly GCA_020720085.1 of Dichelobacter nodosus. Classification (GTDB taxonomy): domain Bacteria; phylum Pseudomonadota; class Gammaproteobacteria; order Beggiatoales; family Beggiatoaceae; genus DYPE01. The sequence goes on from DYPE01000001.1 coordinate 67,495, forward strand.
TGCTGAACCATGGGCCGAAGACAGCGCGCCCGCAGCTACGCCGGAAGATACGCAGTGGGCTGACAAATGGGCCGCAGCGCAATGGTCACAGCCGCCGCTTACCGGCAATGCGCCTTCTGCGCTGCCCAGCAGCGTGGTGGAGGCAACAGAAAACGAGCGCAAAATTCTGGCTGTGGATGATGAACCGGTTAATTTGCAAGTGCTGATGAATTATCTGGTTCCGCATGGCTACACCCTAACATTGGCATCCTCTGGGCCAGACGCACTGAGCATTTTGGAAAGCGGCTATGAGCCGGATTTGATTATTCTTGACATCATGATGCCGCGCATGACGGGCTACGAAGTCACACACATCATCCGTAACAAATGGAAAATCAATGAATTGCCAATCCTGTTGGTCACCGCCAAAAACCAAGTGGGCGACATTGTGGCAGGCTTGGAAGCGGGGGCCAATGATTACCTAACCAAGCCCGTGGCCAAGGAAGAGCTGCTGGCGCGCATTCACACCCATTTGCTAATCAAGCGCCTCAAAGCTGCGCGCGAAGTCGCACTGGAAACCGCGCGCCTGAAATCAGAATTTCTGGCCAACATGAGCCACGAAATCCGCACGCCCATGAACGCCATTATCGGCATGACCGATTTGCTGGCCAACACGGATTTGACCGAAGAACAGTGCGATTATGTCACCACCATTCACACCGGCGGCGACACCCTGCTGGGCTTGATCAACGACATTCTCGATTTTTCCAAAATTGAAGCCGGCAAAATGGAATTGGAACAACGTCCATTTGATTTACGCGCCTGCCTGGAAGACACCATGGATTTGCTGGCACCCGCAGCGGCCAAAAAGGGACTCAATCTGGCCTATCAAATCCTGCCGCATGTGCCAGAAATGCCAGTGGGCGACCTCACCCGCTTGCGTCAAACCTTACTCAATTTACTAAGCAATGCCATCAAATTTACCCACCAGGGCGAAGTGTTCGTGCAGGTAGACGCCGCGTTGCTGGCGCAATCCGACATCCCGGTGCCCGCATTCGACAGTGGCGAGGAAGAAATTCAAGCGCCGTGGTATGAGTTCACCTTTGCCGTGCGCGATACGGGCATCGGCGTCCCGCTGCATGGGCAGGAAAAATTATTCCAGTCTTTCAGCCAATTGGACGCATCTACCTCGCGCAAGTACGGTGGAACCGGCTTGGGATTGGCCATTTGTAAACGCCTGACGGAATTGATGGGCGGCAAAATTTGGGTGCGTAGCGAGGCAGGGCAAGGCGCGGTTTTTTATTTCACCATCCGTGAACAAGCCACGGCTGTCAGCCCAGAACTGCGGCCTTGGCAAGGTGTCAAAGACTTTCTGCGCGGACGCAACATGCTGCTGGCAGTGGATCAGCCGCATAACCGCGAATTATTGACCGACCTCGCCATCGGCTGGGGCATGAATGTGGACGCAATGGAGGAAGTGGAGCAAGCATTGGATATTCCGCGGGCAGCCAGCAGCTACGACATTGGCGTTTTAGAGTTGCCTGCGTCAGAGCAAGTGGACGTGGCTATGTTAGATCGTATCCGCGAGTTTCACCGCCAAACCCGCTTCCCCCTGCTGCTGCTCACGCCCATTTGTCGCTTCCCCCATATCGGCGACTTATTTACGTATTGCCTGAGCAAACCCATCAAACCCGCCAAGCTATATCATATTTTAACGTTGCTATTCGCGGCGGACAGCGTACCAAGCCTGCCCATTACCGCGCCCGCGCCACAGCCAACCCAACCCAGCATCCGCATTTTGCTGGCAGAAGACAATCCGGTCAACCAAAAGGTCGCCTCTGCCATTTTGGCCAAATTGGGCCACACCGCGACCATCGCTAACCATGGTGGCGAAGTGTTGCGCTGGCTGGACGGACAATCCTACGATGTGGTGTTCATGGACATGCAGATGCCTGAGTTAGATGGTTTGGCTACCACCCGCGCCATTCGTGCGCAAACCCATGCGCCGCAACCCTGGATTATCGCCATGACCGCCAATACCCAAGACAGCGACCGTCAGGCTTGCCTGGACGCAGGGATGGACGATTATGTGGGCAAACCTGTGCATACCGAGGCATTGCGCCAAGCCTTAGTGCGTTATTATCAGAATAGGGGCGTGGCTTAGGTTGGCAACATAACCGCCTATCCCAGCGCGTGACACGTTAAAATCCAGCGCAATTTCGTTATAGCCTGCCCGATGTCTTAATGTCAGCAACAGCGGGATTTGGTCTTAATCTCTCGTCTTTATTGAAGGGAGTACAACTACGGGCATGGCCGTCAATATTTGCTTCGACAGGCTCAGCACAAGTATCCAGTGTTTTTGTCATCCTGATGATTTTAATGTTTTTAGTAGACAAAATTAGGGTTTTTAGGTTGGTCAGGCTGCGCTTGCTGGGCAGTTTGGGGAAGGGTTTAAAAGGCAAGCGGGAATTGCTGGCTTTCTGGCTGTGGTACAAAGCAAGGATAAATTATAATACATTGATTGTAAAAAGTATAATAACCATTTTATAAAAGTATATTTAAATTAAGCACTGCAATCCTTTGACGGCCTTTTGCTTTTACAAGAAAAATTAAGTAAAATGCCTGGTTTTTTCCAGCAAGGACTTTAATCGCCTACACGACAATAGCGGATACCTGCCCCAGGCAAGGCAAAATCCCGCGAAAATAGGCTATTAACGTCCATATAAAACCCGGATTTAGATTGAGGCATGTTATGGTAACGATTCGCTTGGCCCGTGGCGGCATGAAGAAAACTCCTTTTTATCAAGTTGTTGTTGTAGACTCCCGCTGCAAGCAAGGGGGACGCTTTATTGAGCGCCTGGGATTTTTTAACCCAGTGGCCAAGGGTCGTTCCGTGCGGTTGGAGATCAACGCCGACCGTTTGGCATACTGGCTCGGCACTGGCGCGCAAACCACAGAACGGGTAAAAACCCTGATTAAGGAAGCTCGCCAACTGGCTGCGGCACAGCCGGTAGAAGCTGCTGTGGCTGCGGTTGCCGAATAACGGCGGTTAGAATGCCGCAGTCAAGCGGTAAACCTGCGTTGGTTGTAGGCGAAATTAGCGGCTTGTATGGCGTACGCGGTTGGGTCAAAATTTTTTCCCATACGCGCCCCAAAGACAATATCCTTTCCTACTCCCCGTGGCAACTGCGCCGTCCTGACACGGATACGTTGCATGAATGGCCACTGGCAGAAGGTCGCGTGCATGGCAAAGGGTTGGTTGCCCGCTTGGAAGGCATGGCTGACCGCAATGCGGCGGAGCCGTGGATTGGCGCAGAAATTATCATCGCACGCGGGCAACTGCCAGTTTTACCTGCTGGCGAGTATTATTGGCGCGATCTTATTGGTTTGCACGTGTTCACTGTGGAAGGCGAATGTCTGGGACAGGTGACGCATTTATTGGAAACCGGCGTGCAAGACGTACTGGCAATCGCCGGGGCGCACGGGGAAATTTTAATTCCCTTTGTGCTAGAACGGATTGTGTTGGAGATTGATTTGGCGGCGGGTCAATTGCGCGTGGATTGGGACGCTTCCGAATAAAAACCCTGGGCAAGGCATAAACGGTGGACATTGGCGTAATCACGCTATTCCCGGAAATGTTCAGTACATTGCGCAGCGGCGGCGTCACGGCGCGCGCCATAGAACGTGGTCTCGTCCAGGTTGCGCTGTGGAATCCGCGCGATTATACGCAAAATAAGCATAGGCGGGTCGATGATCGGCCTTTTGGTGGCGGCCCGGGCATGGTGATGCAAGCGCAACCATTGCGTTGCGCCATCCGTGCCGCACGCCAGGCGCAAGTGCCGCACAGCCGGGTGATTTACCTCTCGCCGCAAGGTCGCTTGCTCAACCGCACAGGCTTGGAAGAATTGGTCGCACTGCCTGGCTTGATTTTAGTGGCAGGCCGCTACGGCGGCATTGACGAGCGTTTGTTGCACACGGACATTGATGAAGAATGGTCTATCGGCGATTATGTGCTCAGCGGCGGCGAATTGGCCGCCATGGTATTGATCGACGCGCTGGCGCGTTTGCTACCCGGTGCGCTGGGACACGAGGATTCCAATAAGGATTCCTTTACCGAAGGCTTGCTGGAAGCGCCCCAATACACTCGCCCCGAGCGGCTGGATGATTTGAGCGTGCCAGCGGTATTGCTGTCCGGTCATCACGCAGCAATTCAACGCTGGCGCGCACAACAGGCGCTGGGGCGTACCTGGCTGAAACGCCCGGACTTATTGCAACACAAAGAATTAACGGCGGAACAAAAAATTTTATTACAGGAATTCATTACAGCGTATCAACGAGGAACCCAATCATGAATATTATAGAACAACTCGAAATGGAACAAATTCAACAACGCCTCGCGGCGTTGGGCCAGCCCTTTCCTACCTTTCGCCCTGGCGACACCGTGGTTGTGCAGGTCAAGGTGAAGGAAGGCACCCGCGAGCGCTTGCAAGCGTTTGAAGGCTTGGTGATCGCTAAACGCAACCGAGGTCTGAATTCGGCGTTTACCGTGCGCAAAATTTCCAATGGTGAAGGCGTGGAGCGCGTGTTCCAGATATACAGCCCGCTGATCGCGGGGATTGAAGTCAAGCGCCGTGGCGCGGTGCGTCGCGCCAAGCTGTATTATATGCGTGATTTGAGCGGCAAATCTGCCCGCATTAAAGAACGCATCGTGAAAAAGGCGTCCTAACGCTGATTTTGCCACGGAGTCTCGGCGTTCCGTGGCAAATCCACCTTGCCTGATAGGTGCCCCATGCCTTCCTTTGATTTGGTTTCCGAAGTCAATACCCACGAACTGCAAAATGCCGTGGATCAAGCCAACCGCGAAATCGAAACCCGTTTTGATTTCAAAGGCAGCGGCGCGGTGCTGGAATACAACGAAAAAGAGCTTGTATTTCAAGCGCAAAGCGAGTTCCAATTGGATCAAATGTGGGACATTCTGCGCGCCAAACTGAGCAAGCGCGGTGTGGATGTCAAATCGCTAGACCCTGGCCCGCGTGAAACCGCGCACCAAAAAGCCCGCCAAACAGTCGCCATCCGCCAAGGCATTGCTGTGGAACAGGCCAAAGAAATCGTTAAACTGATTAAAAATAGTAAACTCAAGGTGCAAGCCTCGATACAAAGCGATCAAGTGCGTGTTACCGGCAAAAAACGGGATGATTTGCAAGAGGCCATTGCCCTGGTACGCGCAACTAACCTCGAATTTCCTGTACAATTCACCAATTTTCGTGACTAACTTAACTTTAAATGAGGGATGACCATGCGTAACTGGCTGACAATGATAGCATTGGCAATGTGGGTGAACGCGGTGTATGCCGCTGATGCGCCGGAAGCCGTGACCAAAGCCCTGACGGATTTATTTGGTGCAGATAAATTAACTGCGCTAGAAATCAAACCCTCGCCAGTACCGGGTTTGCAAGAAGTCATGGTGGAAGGCATTATTTTCTACATCAGCGACAGTGGCCAATTCTTGGTGCGTGGCGGCGAAATTTTGGACTTAAAAAACGATGGCCGCAACTTGACTGAAGTGCGTCTGGGCGGCATTCGTAAAGCAGAATTGGACAAACTCGGCGCAGACGGGCTGATTTCATTCCCTGCCAAAGGTGAAGAAAAATATGTGTTGACCATCTTTACCGACGTAGATTGCCCCTACTGTAACAAAGCACATCAAGAAGTACCCGCCTTGAACGAAGGTGGTGTTACCGTGCGTTATGCCGCGTTCCCGCGCGCGGGTGTTGGATCGCCCACGTACAACAAAATGGTGTCAGTATGGTGCGCTAAAGACAAGCAACAAACGCTCACCGATGCTAAGGCGGGCAAAGAAATCGCATCCGCCAACTGCGAAAATCCTGTGGCTGCGCAATACGAAGCGGGTAAACGCATGGGCGTCACCGGTACGCCCGCCTTAGTGCTGCCCAGCGGCGAATTGCAGCCTGGGTACATGCCAGCGGCCCGTTTGTTGCGCTTGTTGGAAATCAGCAAAAAACAGCCATCCTAAGCCATTCGTTTACGCCGCCAGCATTTCCATAGCCTGGCGGCCAGATAGGTATTCTGCCCAACCGCTCACCGAGGCCAAACGGCTGAGAAACTCTAAGCGGTATGGGCCAGTCAACAACACATGGATGCCTTGCGCCGTGGCTGGCGCAGATAAGCCACCAGCGTGCAGGGTTTGATAAAGCGCTGGCGTAATCTCTGTGGCCAGCCGGTTCAACCACGTGGCTTCCGGCATAACGGAGGCGGACGGCAGTGCGCCACTGGCATCCGGCGTAAGCACCCCACTGGTCTCCGCCCATTGCGCTAAGCTCGGGCTTAACCGGCGCAGCAAATTCATTTGGAACGTTGGATTCCAGCGCAATGCCTGCGGCAAACCGCCTATGGCAGTCAGCGTATTTTCCTCCATCAACGGATGGCAACGCGCATAATCCCTGGCAATGGGATACATCAAGGCCACATCTGCACGTCGCGTGCGTTCGCCCAAAATCACCGCATCCCAGCATTGGCCAGGATGCTTGGCATTGGCCTGATACACTTCCAGCCGCCGGGTCAACCGTGCGGTAAGACTCTCTTTCAAATTGGGAAATGCCTCCAGAAACCTCGTCAATCCAGGTTGGAACAGTGCGGACGCCGCCGGGTGCTCCGCATCTTTTGGCCATGGCCCGCTGCCCGGCATTCCGCGCGACAGGTTGCCTCCCAGCGCAGTCATCAACACCATGCCGCGCGTTTGTGCCACCAACTCTGGATTGATCAGCAAATGCGGCATGGCCAGCGGCGCTTCGCCGCCGGACATCTGCGCCACCGCATGGCGGGCGGAAATAAAACAGGAGGCAGACAGCGGCGCTTGGAACAGCCGCGCTGCATGTGCGGGGGCCAGAGCTGCGGCCCAACGCAACGGTGGGCTATGCGCATAGCCGGTGGTCAGCAAATTCGGCGTATGCCCGCCCGCTTGGGCTGCGGCCAACAACAATAAGCAATCCGCGCTGCCGTCCAGCACCAGGCAGGTTTCTGGATTTTGCATCAGGCATTGATGCACTGCCGCTACCAGCGCATCCTGTGCCTGGTTCAAGCGGGCGGTGTTTGCCTCCAGCAAAACGGGGGCTGCGTGCTGCAAATAATAAATGCCCGAGGCTTCCAGCGTACACAGTGCGCCTGCGTGCAAATGCAGCACATCGCGCAACATCGAGTCATTGCCCAGCAACTGCCCGAACGCCAGCATCTCCACGCCAGCCATTTCGGCGAATTGCGCGTTTTTACCCAGCAATTGCGCCATCATCAACGGATCACTGGCCAGCAGCGTGGCATGATTGCGTTGCGCGAGTAAAATTGGAAACAGACCCAAGCGATCCACAGCGAACGTCAAACGGTGGCTGGCTTGTTGATAATAAATCCACGAGCGCCCTGGCAGCGAACGCGCTTGATCAGTATGAATTTCGGCCAACAATTGCGCCACATCCAACGTCACGCCAGCATCACCCCAATGAATCAGCATTTCACCGTTGCCATGCCATTCTTCGGCTTCGGTTAAGGCCAGCCGCCGCGTTTGCCAAGTGCATTGGGCAGGCGGATTGCCTACGGCCTGCGGGCGAAACCGGCTTTCTACTTGATGGGGAAAAACGAATCCTATGGTTGCCATATATACACCAATATTGCTTGTAAATCAGGTTGATATTAAACTTATTTTAATATCAGCAAGCAATGTGCCATACAGCCAATAGGGAAGAAGGCAAAAATCCCCTTCCCCCTATCCATACGCAGCGCACCGTTTCTAAGCGGCTGCGTTAAACCAAGCCAGTGGGCTGGAACCAGGAAAGTTTTTCGTGTAATTTCACTACGTTGCCTACGATAATCAGCGTAGGCGGGGTGATTTCTTGTGCGCTGACCAGCCCCGGCAGAGTGGCCAACGTACCCGTGAATACGCGCTGGTTGGGTGTGGTCGCTTGTTGCACCAGCGCGGCGGGTTGATCCGCAGACATGCCGTGCGCGATCAATTGTTCGGCCAGCGCGTTTAGGCCGGACAAGCCCATGTACACCACCACGGTTTGGTGCGGTTGGGTGAGCATGTCCCAGTTGAGATTCATACTGCCATCCTGCAAATGGCCAGTGACAAAGACGCAGGATTGCGCGCAATCGCGGTGGGTGAGCGGAATGCCCGCATAGGCCGCTGCGCCGGACGCCGCCGTGATGCCTGGCACGACTTGAAACGGCACGCCTTCAGCGGCCAGGGTTTCGATTTCTTCACCGCCACGGCCAAAAATAAATGGATCACCGCCTTTCAGGCGCAATACGCGCTGCCCTTGTTTTGCCAGGCGGGCGAGCAATTGATTGATTTGTTCCTGTGGCAGCGCGTGGTTGGCGCGCTCCTTGCCCACATAAATCCGTTCCGCATCCTTGCGGCATAAATCCAGCACTGGCTGGCTAACCAGGCGGTCATGCACCACCACATCCGCCTGTTGCATCAGGCGTAGCGCGCGAAAAGTCAGCAAATCCGGGTCGCCCGGGCCAGCACCCACCAGGTACACTTCCCCTGCACAGGACGTATCCACGCCCTGTAGGCGCTGTTCCAATGCTGCCGTCGCTTGTTGCTCGCGACCATTAAGCGCCATTTCTGCGACTGGGCTTTGCAGAATTTCTTCCCAAAACCGCCGCCGCTGCGCGCCTTGTGGCAAAGCCGCTTTCACTGTGGCGCGAAAGCCATCCACAAAACGCGCCAGTCGTCCATAACCTTCAGGAATCAGCGTTTCCAACCGCGCGCGCAATTGGCGCGCCAACACGGGCGATGCGCCGCCGCTGGACACAGCCACCTGGATGGGAGACCGATCAATCAGCGAAGGCATGATAAAAGTACACAATTCAGGATGATCCGCAACATTGACCGGAATGTTGCGCTGTTGCGCCCATTCATACACCCGCCGGTTGGCTTCTGCGTAGTTGGTAGCCGCATAAATTACCCGGAAGCTAGGCGCGCCGAGTGCTTCAATGTCTCCGCGCTCAATTTCTTTGGCCTGGTAGCGGATTCGGCCCGCATCGGCCCATGCCGCTAACGTGGCGCTGAGTTCAGGCGCAATCACGGTGACCAGCGCCTGTGCTTCCAGCAACACGGTCACTTTGCGCGTGGCCACTTCGCCGCCGCCAACCACCAAGCAGGGCTGGTTGCGTACATTCAAAAAAATCGGCAAATATTCCATATCGTTTTCCTTGGTACCCCGGCTACTGCTGTTCGTGCGGTTTTTATCCTTGTGCAAGTGCCGCCGGTTGAGCTTCAGCAAGCGCGTAGTTTAACTGTTTTTGGGGGGAAGGCGGTAGTCAATCGCCATGACCTTCTGTGTAGATGCCTTTGATTTTTATCCACCTGGCCTAACCTTTTATCCGACGTGGGTACTTCTCAATAAAGATTCATACTACAATGATAAGTTATTGTCCGTTTAGCGAAAGAGACCTCTGGCGCAATGGCCCGTTGCTTGGATTGTCCGCGTTGACTGATAATAACAGGAGTGTGCGGCGCATTATCGTGCTCTACGCCGGTGATGATTTCTGTCTTAAATAGAAACGATGGCGCATTCGCCGTGCAACCTACTGATTTCCTGCGGCAAGCGCAAGAAATCGCTGTCAGCGACTAACTGGTTGTCTATAAAAGACAATTTTATCTATCCCCAAGTTGGGTAATTAGCATATAGTTTTAAGGAGATGATTTTTATGAAAATATCGCGTTTAACCACAGCCATCCGCCGTTTGGCCGCACATGGCCGTCCTCTGGCACTTGCCGGCGGCCTGGGAGTTTTGGCCACTGGCAATGCTTTGGCCATTGAATCGGTGTGGGATTGGGATATAGCCCGAGATACTGGCGTATTGTTACTCGACAGTGCTAATAGCGGATTTTGGATTGGCTCGCAAAACGCAGTGGAACAGCGGGACATTAAAACCGGCAAGATTAAATATGTATACACAAAATTGGGCGAACTGGCTGAATACAATGTTACTGCCCTGGCGCTAGATGGCAAGGGCGGTCAATGGGTGGGCACGGACAAAGGGCTGGCTTACATTTCTGCCGACGGCCAAGTCGAAGTGTACACCACAGCGAATAAATTGCCGTCCAACCGCATCAACGCCTTGTTGGAAGATGGCGCTGGCGGTGTGTGGGTAGGCATGGATACCGGCGGTTTGGCGCAAGTGTCGCAAACCACGTTTGTCGAATCGTATGCAGCTAAAATTCCTGGCACGATTACTTCCTTGGCCAGCGACGGTGCGGGCGGCGTATGGGCAGGCACGGCTGCGGGCGTGTTCCACATGAACAAAACTTTCTTTGTCGAAGACTTCACCGCCAAGGAAGGCAAATTGGCTGAAGACAATGTCACTGCTGTGGCTGCTGACAGTAAAGGCGGCGTGTGGGTAGGACTAAAAACCAAAGGCTTGGTGCACATGCAGGCTGACGGCACCGCAGAAGATTTTAAATCTGCGGATGGCTCGTTCCCGGATGACCAAATCCAAACCTTAGACAGCGACGGCACGGGTGGCGTGTGGGTGGGCACAGCCACCAAAGGCGTGGTGTATATGAGCGCCAGTTTTGCCAAGGACAATTTTACCAAAGCTTCCAGCAAGTTGCCCGATGATGCCGTGACCGACATCATGAGCGATGGCACGGGCGGCGCGTGGTTGGTGTTGAAAAATGGCACCATTTCGCAATTGAGCAAGGAAGGTTCGACTGCGAATATTTTGCCTGGCAGCTTCGCCAGCATCCCGCACAGCCACATCACCGCCATGGTGGCGGACGGCAAGGACGGCATCTGGGTGGCAACACTTGGCGGCGGCGTGGCGCACCAAAATAACGGTGGCGTGTGGGAAGTGTTCAGTTCGATTGATACTGAACTGCCTAGCGACCGTATCGTGGCCATTGCGCCAGACGGCGCGGACGGCGCGTGGGTGGCCACCGAGGCTAACGGCATTGCGCACATCACTGCGCAATCTACCATTGAAACCTTCAATAAAACCAACACGCCCAACTTCCCTGAAGACATCGTACTGGCAGTAATGGGCGATGGCGCGGGCGGCGTATGGTTCGCCACCGAAGACAATCGCCTGTCGCACATGAACCAAGAAGGCTACGTGGAAGTATACGCCACCAGCGCACAGGTCAAACTGCCACCTGGGCCGTACACTGATTTAGAGCCAGATGGCAGCAACGGCCTGTGGATTGCCACCGCAGACAGCGGGTTTGCGCAGATGGACAAAGATGCCTTTGTGGAAGCCTTTGACACCGGCACGCTTACCGGCTTGCCCAGCAATGCGATCAACGTCATTTTGCCTGATGCTCAGGGTGGTTTGTGGTTGGGCACCAACGGTGCGGGTCTGGCCTACATGAACAGCGGCGGCGTGATAGAAACCTACACCGCCAGCGGCGCGGAAAAATTGCCCAACAACAACGTGACTTCGTTGGCGTTGGATCCCACTGGCGGCATTTGGATTGGTACTGCTGGCGGCGGCATTGCCCATTGGCACGACAACGTATGGTTACGCTATACCACCACCCAGTTTGACCATCAAAAAAATGCCGTCACCGGCCTGGTGGGCGAAGCCTCGGGCGGCGTATGGGTGGGCACAAACGGCTCTGGCCTGGGTTACCTGACCTTCCAAGACGACGGCACCACCACACCCACCACGCCAGCCACTGGCCCGCATGGCAAATTTGATTTTAGCACTGGCCTCCTGAGCCTACCGGCCATCGCGCTGCCCAATGGCGCGGGTGGTTATGTCATCCTCAAGGCAGAACTGACGTTGACCAACAACAACCCGTTCACTTTTGTGGTCAAATCTGCTGACCCGGTCAGCTTGCCAGCGGATGCTGCCAGCGTGGCGGGTTATGTACAATTCAATCCTGCCACTGGCGGCGTCACCATGCCATTTATCGATGTCGCCAATGCTGCTGGCGGCACCGACACCTTTAATGTTGCCATGACCTTGTCTGATCCTAAGACACTCACCTTCGTGGTCACGGGCGTTAAATAAAGTGCGAGCGCACTAAAATCAACCACGGACAACGCGGAGTCCGCGTTGTCCGTGGTTCTTTCATTTTTAAGGATAAAACGAGGACAGAGGCCATGAATATCAAAGAACATGTAGTAAAAGGCAGCACTTGGCTGCGCGGTTTTTTTATTTTGTTGTATGTGATGATTTTTTGGATTGCCAAAGTGGTGGCCGCAGGCATTATCCTCTTTCAATTTGGCACACTACTCTTTACCGGGCAAATTAATCAACGGCTACAACCATTTGCGCGTAGTTTGAGCTTATACCTTTACCAAATCGCGCAATATCTCATGTTTAATACCGAAGAAAAACCCTTTCCTTTCAACGCTTGGCCCCAGGTTGACGATGACTCAGCGGACAATGGCGATTGATTTTTCGCCCACACCGCCGTTTGTCGCCATCATTCCGGCGCGTTACGCTTCCACCCGTCTGCCGGGCAAACCCCTGCTGATGCTGGCTGGCAAACCCATGGTGCAACACGTGTATGAACGCGCCATGCAATCCGGCGCGCACCAGGTATGGATTGCCACCGACGACGCACGCATCGCCGATGTGGCGCACAGTTTCGGCGCGCAAACCGTAATGACTGCGACAAATCATCGCAGCGGAACCGAGCGGCTGGCAGAAGCCGTATCCTGCTTAGCTGTAGACAGCGACACGGTGGTGGTGAATGTACAAGGCGACGAACCCACCATGCCGCCCGCCTTAATCCGTCAAGTCGCACAAGCATTGGCCGCCACGCCTGAAGCTGCCATCGCCACGCTGTGCCACGCCATGGCAGAGGATCAATTCAATAATCCCAATGTAGTCAAAGTAGTACGCGACGCACGCAATTTTGCGTTATATTTCAGCCGTGCCCCCATTCCCTGGCCGCGCGAGCCACAAAATTTGCCACCATTGCGCCACATTGGCTTATATGCCTATCGCGCCAGTTTTTTGCGCACCGCCCCCACCCTGCCGCCCAGCCCGCTGGAACGCATTGAATCGTTGGAACAATTGCGCTGGCTCTACCATGGTGCCAAAATTGTGGTGGAACACGCAGAACAATCGCCCGGCCCTGGCGTGGATACGCCAGCAGACGTGGCTGAAGCTGAACGCTGCCTGCGCGAACGCCCCTAGCCTAATTACCAAATTGGTGTACTATCCATCCTGGTTCACGTTCGGCTTGCGGGCCGGGCATGTTTGCCACAAACCGAAAGGAGAAACGACATGCAAACCCCACAAACCGCCAAATTGTACATCGTCATGCTCAGTATTCACGGATTGGTACGGGGCACGAACATGGAACTGGGACGGGATGCGGATACCGGCGGGCAAGTGCTGTACGTTGTCGAATTGGCGAAAGCACTGGCGGCGCATCCCGATGTCGGGCAGGTGGATTTACTGACCCGGCAAATTTTCGATCAGCGGGTCAGCCCGGATTATGGGACCGATAGAAGAACTTGCACCGGGGGCACGGATTGTGCGCCTGCCCTGCGGGCCAAAGCGTTATCTGCGCAAGGAATTGTTGTGGCCGCACTTGGAGCAGTTTGCCGATAACGCGATTACCCACATCGCCGGATGCCGCATGTGATTCATGGGCATTACGCCGATGCTGGCCATGTCGGTGCCCAGATTGCCGGTTTGCTGGGGGTGCCGCTGATTTTCACCGGTCATTCGCTGGGACGGGAAAAGCGCCGCCGCCTGATTGACAACGGCATGGAGCCGGAAGCGATTGAGGCGCAATACAACATCAAACGGCGCATCGACGCGGAAGAAATGACGCTGGACAACGCGGGAATGGTGATTGCCAGCACCCATCAAGAAGTCGAAACCCAGTACAGCGTCTACGACAATTACCATACCAAACGCATCGTGGTGATTCCGCCTGGTGTCAATTTGAGCCGTTTCCAGCCGCCGCCGCGTGGGGTTTTTGAACCGCCGATCCGGGCGGAGATTGCTAAATTCCTGCGCGATCCCGACAAGCCGATGATTCTGGCCGTGGCGCGGCCCGACGAGCGCAAGAATTTGGCGACGCTGGTAGACGCTTACGCCACGCATCCGCAACTGCGGGAATTCGCCAATCTGGTGATTTTCGCCGGGGTGCGGGATGATCTGAAACAAATGGAACGCGGCTCGCGTGTGGTGTTGAACGATTTGCTGTTGCAGTTCGACCGGCATGATTTATACGGCTCGGTGGCTTATCCCAAACACCACGACGCTGCTGACGTGCCGGAGATTTACCGCATGGCGGTCAGCACCCGTGGGGTATTTGTCAATCCGGCCTTGACCGAACCTTTCGGCCTGACGTTGTTGGAAGCAGCGGCCAGCGGACTGCCGGTGGTCGCAACCCGAGACGGCGGCCCCAAAGAAATCATCGGCTTGTGTAAAAACGGGTTGTTGGTTGACCCCTTGAATGCACAGGCGATGGGGGAAGCCTTGAGGAATGCCCTGAACAATCCGTTGCGCTGGAAACGTTGGTCACGCAACGGCATTAAGGGGTCACGCACACATTTTTGCTGGGACTGCCACGCTGCCGCTTATTTCGCGGCGATTACCGCCAAACTGGAAAAATGGCCACGCCGCCGCCAGCAAACTTGTTATCGTTCCCGCCTGTTGAGTGTGGATCGGGTCATTGTCACGGATATTGACAATACCTTGCTGGGCGATGCCAAAGGGTTGAAGCGTTTTCTGGCGAGGCTGAATAAAACAGAAACAGTGGCCTTGGGCGTGGCGACGGGGCGTTCTTTGAAAAGTACACTGCAAATCTTGGAAGAAAATAGCGTACCTCTGCCGGATTTGTTGATTACCGGTGTCGGCAGCGAAATCCACTACGGCCAGAAATTCCTGCTCAAACCCGGTCACGAAATGATCAAAGATGCCGGTTGGCAAAAGCACATTGACTACCGCTGGAAGCGCGATGCCATTGAAAGCCTGCTGAAAGACGTGCCGGGATTGGCCCCGCAACTCCGCGCCGAGCAGCACCGCTATAAACTCAGTTATTGGGTGGACAGCGCAATTGCGCCCCGAATGCGCGAAATTCGTAGCCTGCTGCGGCAAGCGGACATTCATGCGACGGTGCTGTTTTCTTCCGGCCATCTGTTGGATATTTTGCCTATCCGGGTAAACAAAGGCACTGCACTGCGCTATTTCTCCGCGAAATGGGGGATTCCGCCGGATCATATCTTGGCGGCGGGCGATTCCGGCAACGACACCGACATGCTGGTGGGTAATACCCTGGCTGTCGTGGTGGGCAACCATAACCAAGATTTGGAGAAACTCCGCGATTTGAACAGCCCGCGTATTTATTTTGCCACCGCCGGTCACGCGGGCGGAATTTTGGAAGGCGCGAAACATTACCGATTTTTCGGAGACATGCAGTTTCCCGATGAAGAGGACGACATGCCGACAGAAACTACCGTTTTAACAGACACCACGGCTTCAACAGAAACCACAACCTCAAAGGAGGAAGTTCAGCCATGATGACCGAACTGCCAGGCTATATCGAAAGCCACCGTGATCAAGTGTATCGCTTATTGCGGGAATATCTGAAGGCTAACAAGCCGGTGCTGTTGCGCACTGACTTGTGGGATATTTTCACCCGCGTCTGCGAAGCCGACAGCGAGTGCCAGAATTCTATCTGGGGGCGCATGATTCACGCCACGCAAGAAGCGGTAGTGCAAGGCGCAGGGATTTATTTCGCCGTGCGTCCGGCGGTGGCGCAGTGGACTTATCTGAGTATCCACAGCGAAGAATTGACTATCCGGGAAATTACCGCCGCCGCCTTTTTCGAGTTCAAGGAACGCTTGGTGCTGGGGCCGCAGCATCGCGATCCCTGGTCTTTGGAAATTGATTTGGAGCCTTTCAACCGCGACTTTCCCAAATTGAAAGAAGTGCGCTCCATCGGGCGCGGTGTGGAATTTCTCAACCGCCGCCTGTCAAGCCAGTTATTTCAGGAAAGCGACGAAGGCCAGCGGCAATTGCTGGAATTTCTACGCCTGCACCAATACAAGGGGATGCAATTGTTGTTAAGCGGACGCATTCGCACCGTCAACGAATTGCGCAAGGCGCTGCGGGCGGCGGAGAATTATCTCGCCAAACAAGCGCCGGACGCCGATTGGAACAAGGTGTCCGCCGGGTTGCAGCCGCTGGGTTTCGAGCCGGGTCTCGGCAATAACGCCGAACGTATCCGCGACACGCTCAGCCTGCTCTCGGATATTCTCGAAGCGCCCGATCCGGCCACGCTGGAAAAATTCCTAGCGCGCATTCCCATGATCTTCAGCTTGGTGATTCTTTCGCCGCACGGCTATTTCGCCCAGAACAACGTCCTCGGCCTGCCCGATACCGGCGGCCAAGTGGTCTACATTCTCGATCAAGTGCGGGCGCTGGAAAAAGAAATGCGCAAGCGTTTGAGTGAACAGGGACTGGATGTCGAACCGCAAATTCTGGTCGTCACTCGCCTGCTGCCCGAAGCCGGTCAAACCACCTGTAATCAGCGCCTAGAGCCGATTGCCGGTACCTCCCATGCACGAATTTTGCGCGTACCCTTCCGCAATGCGGCGGGAGAAGTCGTGCCGCAATGGATTTCGCGCTTCTTTGTCTGGCCCTATCTGGAACGCTTCACCGCCGATGTCGAAAAAGAAATGCAGGCGGAACTGGGCGGCAGGCCGGATTTGTTGGTCGGCAATTATTCCGACGGCAATTTGGTGGCGACACTGTTGGCACGTCGGCTGAAAGTGACGCAATGCAACATCGCCCATGCTTTGGAAAAAACCAAATACCTGCTGTCGGCGCTCTATTGGCAACATCATGAGCAGGAACATCATTTCGGCTGCCAGTTTACCGCCGACCTGATCGCCATGAATGCAGCGGATTTCATCATTACCAGCACTTATCAGGAAATCGCCGGACGGGAAGACAGCGTGGGGCAATACGAAAGCTATGGCAATTACACCATGCCGGGCTTGTATCGGGTACTCAACGGCATTGACATGTTCGATCCCAAGTTCAATATCGTCTCCCCCGGTGCCGATGCCAATGTGTATTTTCCTTACAGCGAGAGCGAACGGCGTCTGACCGCCCTGCACGGGGAAATCCATGAATTGATTTTCGGCGGCCCGCATCCCCAAGGCCGGGGCGTATTGGAAAACTCGGATAAACCGCTGATTTTTACGATGGCGCGGCTGGATCACATCAAAAACATCAGCGGACTGGTGGATGCCTACGGCGGCTGTGAAGAGTTGCGCCGTCAAGCCAATCTGCTGATTATAGCTGGGCATGTCCACAGCGACCAATCCGGCGATCAGGAAGAACAGTTCCAAATCGGACGGATGCACGATCTGATGAACCATTATCAATTGGACGGACAAGTGCGCTGGTTGGGGGTGCATTTGGAAAAAAACTTGGCCGCCGAGTTGTACCGCTGTGTCGCCGACCGCCGGGGCGTATTTGCCCAACCTGCGCTGTTCGAGGCATTCGGCCTGACCGTGATCGAGGCCATGAGTTCCGGCCTGCCGGTGTTCGCCACCCAATTCGGCGGCCCGCTGGAAATCATCCAACACGGCGTGTCCGGTTTTCATCTCGATCCCACCAGCCCGCCGCAAATGGCGCAGACCTTGAGCGATTTCTTTAATCGCTTGACCGAACAACCGGATTATTGGGAGAAAATCGCGCAAGGAGCCTTGCGCCGGGTACGCAGCCGCTATACTTGGAATCTCTATGCCGAGC
>DYPE01000150.1 GCA_020720085.1 Dichelobacter nodosus
AACCACCACCGGTCTACCCAGGGCGCGATGTACTGAGCCTGTCGAAGTATTGCCCTGGGCTGCTATGGATTCCGCCCTTTCAGGGCTAAGAAAGATATTACAGATTTGTGTAGATACCTTTGCGTTTGCGACTAGGCGGGAAGCCAGGAATAAATCTCAAGTTATTAGCGGTTGCAGTATAGTCATTGCCCAGTCGTAATCCTGCTGATTTACAATCCAATCTAGGAAAAATTATGCTAAAAAACATACTCCCTGCCCTGCAACAGCGCATCCTGTTTCTCGACGGCGCCATGGGCACCATGATCCAACGCCACAACTTGTCCGAGCAAGACTACCGGGGCGAGCGTTTCCGCGACTGGCCGCACGATCTCAAGGGCAATAATGACTTGCTGACGCTGACCCAGCCGCAGATTATCGCGGGGATTCACCGCGAATACCTGCAAGCGGGCGCGGATATTCTGGAAACCAATACATTCAATGCCAATTCGGTCTCCATGGCGGATTATCACATGGAAGCCCTGGTTTACGAGTTAAACCACGCAGCGGCGCAACTGGCGCGCACGGTGGCGGATGAATTTTCCACCCCGGAAAAACCGCGTTTCGTGGCTGGGGTATTAGGGCCGACCAACCGCACTGCCTCGCTGTCGCCGGACGTGAACGATCCAGGCAAGCGCAATATCAACTTCGATCAATTGGTAGAAGCTTATTATGAAGCCACGCATGGACTGGTAGAAGGCGGCGCGGATATTTTGCTGATCGAAACCATTTTCGACACCTTGAACGCTAAAGCCGCTGGTTTTGCGGTAGAAAAGTATTTCGAGGATAAACAGATAAAAATACCGGTGATGATTTCTGGCACGATTACCGACGCTTCTGGGCGCACATTGTCTGGGCAGACCGTGGAAGCGTTTTACAACTCGCTACGCCATCTCCGTCCGGTTTCAATGGGATTTAATTGCGCGTTGGGGGCGAAAGAACTGCGCCAGCATATCGAAGAATTATCGAATAAATGCGAGTTTTTTGTCTCTGCTCATCCGAACGCTGGATTACCCAATGAATTTGGCGGCTATGATGAAAGTCCAGAAGCAATGGCCGGGGAACTCCAAGAATGGGCGCAAAGCGGTTTTCTCAACATTATCGGCGGCTGCTGCGGCACTGGGCCGGAGCACATCCGCGCTATGGTGGAAACTTTGCAGGACCTCCCGCCGCGCAAAGTACCTGAAATCGCGCCTGCTTGCCGGCTGTCTGGGCTGGAAGCCTTCAACATCACCGCAGAATCCTTATTCGTCAATGTTGGCGAACGCGCCAACGTCACCGGTTCAGCCAAATTCAAACGCTTAATTATTGAGGGCAAATATGAAGAAGCCTTGAGCGTGGCGCGTGAGCAGGTGGAAACCGGCGCGCAAGTGATAGACATTAACATGGACGAAGGCTTGCTCGACGCCCAGGCCGCGATGGTGCGGTTTCTCAATCTAGCCGCTTGTGAGCCAGACATCGCCAAAGTGCCGGTAATGCTGGATTCTTCCAAATGGGAAGTCTTAGAAGCGGGTCTAAAATGCTTGCAAGGCAAGGGGATTGTCAATTCCATCAGCATGAAGGAAGGCGAGGCTAAATTTATCGAACAGGCCAGATTATTACGGCGCTACGGCGCGGCAGTGATTGTCATGGCATTCGACGAGCAAGGCCAGGCGGATACCCAGGCGCGTAAAATTCAGATTTGCCAGCGTGCTTATCAAATCCTGGTGGAAACAGTCGGTTTTCCCGCAGAAGATATTATTTTTGACCCGAATATCTTTGCCGTAGCAACTGGCATTGAAGAACATAACAATTACGCCGTGGATTTCATTGAGGGCTGCCGCTGGATTAAACAAAACCTGCCGCACGCGCTGATTTCCGGCGGCGTGTCCAATGTATCATTCTCGTTTCGCGGCAACAATCCGGTACGCGAGGCGATTCATTCGGTTTTCTTATATCACGCGATTCAAGCGGGCATGGACATGGGCATTGTCAATGCCGGACAACTGGCGGTTTATGACGATTTACCCGGGGAATTACGCGAACGGGTGGAAGATGTGGTACTTAACCGCCGTCCCGATGCCACCGAGCGGCTGTTGGAAGTCGCTGAAAAATATAAAGGTGACGGCGCGGCGCAAGACACTAAGCAGGAACAGGAATGGCGCACCTGGCCGGTTGCCAAACGCCTGGAACACGCACTGGTCAAAGGCATCACCGATTTCATTGACCAGGACACCGAAGAAGCCCGACGGTCTTTTCCCAGCTCGTTGCAAGTCATTGAAGGGCCACTGATGGACGGCATGAACGTGGTGGGGGATTTGTTCGGCGCGGGCAAAATGTTTTTGCCGCAAGTGGTCAAATCCGCACGGGTGATGAAAAAAGCCGTGGCCTGGCTAATGCCTTACATTGAAGCCGAAAAAGCCAGTGGCGGCGCACAAACCCAGGGCAAAATCCTGATGGCGACGGTCAAGGGCGACGTGCATGACATTGGCAAAAACATCGTGGGCGTGGTGCTGCAATGTAATAATTTTGAGGTCATAGACATCGGAGTGATGGTGCCAGCGGATAAAATATTGCACACGGCTAAAGAGCAAAATTGCGATATTATCGGACTTTCCGGCCTGATTACCCCCTCGCTGGACGAAATGGTGCATCTTGCAAAAGAAATGACGCGCCTGGGATTTCAAATCCCCTTGTTAATTGGCGGCGCGACCACTTCCAAAGTCCATACCGCCGTGAAAATTGCGCCCCATTATGCACAGCCGGTGGTGTATGTGCCGGATGCCTCGCGTGCGGTGGGCGTGGCGCAAAGTCTGTTATCCGCCGGGCTGAAAGAAAACTACGCTGCCCAGATTTCTGCCGAATACGAGAAAATCCGCGTGGATCGCGTCGGTAAGGGCGAAAAGAAGCTGGTCACGCTGGCCGAGGCGCGCGCCAACAAGTTCAAGATAGATTGGAACGCTTACACTCCGCCCACGCCGGTATTACCTGAAATAAAAGTATTCCATGATTACCCGCTGGATGAATTGCGCGAGCGCATAGACTGGTCGCCGTTTTTCCAAACCTGGGAATTGCATGGAAAATACCCGGCCATCCTGCAAGATGAAAAAGTCGGCGCAGAAGCGCGTCAATTGTTCGCTGACGCGCAAACCATGCTCGACCAAATCATTGTTGAAAACTGGCTACACGCAAGCGCGGTAATGGGATTTTTTGCCGCCAACAGCGTGGGCGACGACATTGAAGTGTATCCGTTCCCTGAGCCTGTCGAAGGGAACACCAGGCACAAGCTTGTCGAAGAGAACACCGGGCATATAGGCTGTGCCTGCGGCAGCGGACACGGCCCGCGCCCGCTTGCCACGCTGCGCCACATCCGCCAGCAAATGCCCAAAGCTGGCGTTGGCCCGAATTTGTGTTTAGCCGATTTCGTCGCGCCAAAAGACACTGGCAAACAGGACTTTATCGGCGCGTTCGCAGTCACTGCGGGGATAGGGATAGAGGAACATGTACGGCGATTCGAGCAAAATCACGACGATTACCAGGCGATTATGCTAAAAGCTCTGGCGGATCGTCTGGCCGAAGCCTTTGCGGAAAAACTACACGAGCGCGTAAGAAAAGAGTTTTGGGGCTATGCGGACAATGAACAATTGAGCAATGAACAATTGCTCAAAGAGGAATATCAAGGAATACGGCCCGCGCCAGGCTATCCGGCCTGCCCGGAGCATACCGAAAAAGCGACATTGTGGAGGTTATTGGAGGTGGAAAAAAATACCGGTATCCAATTGACCGAAAGCTATGCCATGTGGCCAGCAGCGTCGGTATCGGGCTGGTATTTTTCGCATCCTGACGCACGCTATTTTGGTACTGGCAAAATCGGCAAAGATCAGGTGGAAGACTACGCCAAACGCAAGGGTTGGACAGTGGAACAGGCTGAAAAATGGCTGGGGCCGGTGTTGGGGTATTGAAAGTAGGGGCGGTGGTTTATCCCCGCCCGTGGTTTATCCCCGCCCATTGAGTATCGTTTCAGGATACAGGAGCGAAATTTGAGCAAGAAGTAAGCTATTCATTTTTAGTCAAAACATCATTTTTCGACAGCCTACCTTCATCCTCTTGGCCGCCCAGCCACGGCTGGCGCAGTTGATCCAAGCTGGCGCGCACTTCTTCTGTGCGTGCGCGGATGCCCTGCATACGCACAGGAACGCCTGTGCCTGGTGTGAGATATAGCATTTCGCCTTCGCCGTGCAAATTTTCAGCACCTGGCTCGCCTAAAATCACGCGGGATTCCTCCACGGTGGCGACGCGCAAGGCAATGCGGGTGGGAAAGTTGGATTTTACAAGTGCGGTCAAAACATTGGCGGTTGGAATGCTGGTGGCAATGATTAAATGAATCCCGGCGGCACGCGATTTTTGCGCCAAGCGCGTCATGAGTGCTTCGACCTCGCGGCCTTGTTCGGCATTGATCATTAGGTTGCCCAATTCCAGCACGGCTAGCACCACATAGGGTAACGCATCGCCATTGCTGGCGTTTGCGGTATTTTCGGCTATCAACCGATGATAACTGTCAATGTTGCGCACGCCAGCTTCTGCCATGAGCCGGTAGCGGCGTTCCATTTCATTTACGCAACCATGCAATGCTTCGAGCAATTTGGCGGGTTGCGTGATGATTGGGGCCAGCATGTGCGGCAATGGGCTGTAACGCGCTAGCGCCTTGCGTTTGGCATCCATCACAATGAGGCGCAGGCGTTGCGGATCATTTTTATGGAGCAGGCAGAGCAGCAAGCCGTGCATGGCCTGGTCTACTTCTTCGGCATGACCGCCTGCCAGCAGCAGGTGAGGCATTCTGGCCAAATCCACCACCACGGGCTGGCGTCCATCGCGCCCTAAAATCAGGGGCAATGCGCCTTCGGCGTGGCAGAATGCTGGCAATGTCAGCATGTCGGATAAAAAGCTGGGTTCAACGTACTCTGTGTGAGGCGCTGGCGTATCGCGAACGCCCTCCACGCCAGCTTGTGTGTAGGGCAGCGTAAAAACTTCGTTGTGCGCGGGCACGTTGTGCGCAAGCACACTGGCCTCAGCGGGCGGAGCCGTTGGCGGAGCTACCGGCGGTGTGGGGGCGGGCGTTGGCGGTTTGGTGATAAAACGGCCCAATCCTAAGGACGGGAACCGTGACGGCTTCACCGTAGCGGAAGACATAACGCCCTGAGACGGTGCGGTATTGTCCGCGTGGGCGTCCGGTTCGTTGTCATATTCTTCGTTCACCGCGTTACGCCCGTGTTCCGGGCTACGTCCGCGTTCCGGGCGCCACACCAACCAATGCCGTCGTTTGTGCCACAATGCGCTGAGCACCGCCCATAGCCGGGTGAGCGCGCGCGCTGCCATGCGCGCCATTTTGCCTACATAATGACGGATGGTGGGCCATACGCGCCATAGCAAAAAATGGCCTATCGCCGGTAACCAATGCAGCGTGTAATAGCCGAGCATATCCATCAGCCGTAGCCACGACAATCCAGTGAGCAAGGTAATGCCGGTAAAAAACACCGCCAGCAACACCAGCGTTGCGCCCAGTTGATTCAGTATGCTTTCTAAGCTTTTACCCACCAGCAGCCCCAGTAATCCGCCCGCATGGCTGGGCAGCAAGTGGCTTTGCGCCGCAAAATGGACAATGGCCAGGCCGCAACCCGCGCTTAGCGTCAAAATAAAGCCTATGCCAGGCAAAAGCATATGCCTGGGCTGCGCCAGCAAATCATAGTGTTTGCCCTGGTAAATCAGCCAGCCCAGGTAGGCGACCATGCCCGCGAACAAATACGCAAAATAGCCAAATAAGCTGAGCAAGGAGCTGGCGAAATATGCGCCTACAATACCGCCTTTGTTGGAAACTTCTTCATTAGCACCGCTTTGCCAGAAACTCGGATCCAATGGGTTAAACGTAGCAATGGAAATGAGTAAATATAATGATGCAAAACAGAAAGAAAGAAATAAAATTTCTCGCAAGCCCGTGCTGATGCGCTTGGTATGCTGCGTGGGTGGCTTGCTGCGGTTGGTGCGGCGTGCTTGGTTGGATGACACGGATTGCCTCGTCAACAGAATGATGTTATATGCAGTTACTTTACCATGCTCGCGCCGATCTAGGCCACTCTAGCGGTAGCGTTTATTCTTGTCCAAACGCGCGCACTGTCACGCCTGCGTACACTTCTGCCAGGGAAATTCCATCCGCCGCTATGCAGGGTAAAACCAGCATCGCTGCTGGGTCGGTGTAAATCGTTTGCTGCCAATGCCGCGCGTCCACTGGCGTATACACTTCAACCTGATAGCGGTCTTGCGCCACCACCACATAGCCTTGCAGGCTGGGTATGGTTTGATATGCCAGCAGTTTTTCGCGACGGTCGATTTTTTCGGTGGAAGGCGACAAAATTTCCACCACCAGACAGGGATGCTCCAGATAGTATTCATGGTCGTCGTCAGCGGTGCAACCGAGGATAAGGTCAGGGTAGTAATAGGTTTCGCGGTGGGCAATGCGTACTTTGATGTCAGACATGTACACTTCACAGGGCGTGCCAGCGGTTTTGCCTCTAAGCCAAGTGAATAAATTGCCAGCAATGCGATTATGCGCCCGGCTGGTGTCACTCATGGCGAACACTTGCCCAGCAACGTATTCATGGCGGATTTGGCTGTATTTTTCGCCTTCCAAATAATCGCTTTCACTGATAAGCGCCAAGGTATTTTGTTGCATATTGCTCATGTGCGTTGTCCTTGCCTGAAACACAGGCGTAACCCGGAACACGGGCGTAACCCGGAACGCGGGCGTAACCCGGAACGCGGGCGTAGGGGCGGTGGTTTATCCCCGCCCGATAACC
>DYPE01000151.1 GCA_020720085.1 Dichelobacter nodosus
ACCGGATTATTCCTAACTTTGTGCTTTTATACAAGTTTTAATGCGGTTGCCCTGGTTGTACCCTAGCCTGCTGAAATTCTAGGCGTAGAGTTCCCTTTAAGGTGGGATAGGCTTACAACCAAGCAAACCATAATGGCAAGGTGGCTAAACTGCCCAGTGTGGTCAGGGTAACCGCAGCGGCATAGCGTCCAGTGTCTAACCGGAAGCGGTCGCAAAGGACGATGCCTAGCACCATGCTGGGCATGGCGGCTTCTAATACGGTGGCGGTTAGCACTGGCCCGTCCAAGCCTAGGCGGAATGCGGCTTGCCACACCAGCCAGGGGGTGATGAATAGTTGTAGCGCCAGCACGGGCAGTAATGCGGGCAGATTGCGCCAGTGCAGGGTGTCCCAACGCAGGCTCATGCCCAGGGCAATCAGCATCAACGGCACTACGCCCGCACCGAGCATGGTGAGCCATTGTTCTAACCAAACAGGCAACGGGGTTTGGGTGGCATTGAGCGTAATGGCCAATGTGGCGGCCCACAGGGGGGGTATTTTGAGTAAGGCAAGCCAAGGATTGTGTAACTGGCTCGGGTTACGTGCGTGTTCTGGGTTACCACCGGGCGGGGATGAACCACCGCCCCTACGCCCGCGTTCCCCGTGTTCCGGGCCACGCCCGCGTTCCGGGCTGTGGGCGCTGGCGATTAACATACCGACTGTAAGCAGCAGGGGGGTGCAGGCGAATAAGTCGTATTGGATGGCTACGCTGCCAGCCCAGGTGCCCAGCGCACTTTGCAGCACAGGCAGACCCAAATAGGTGGCATTGGGAAAGGCAGAGGCTAATATCAATGCGCCGCGTGCGGGAGCAGGCAAGCGGGTGGCGCGAACTATCAACCAACTCAGCCACAACGCGCTCAGCACGCCGAAAGCCGCCACCGCCGCGATGCGCGCGCTGTCTAGTCCCAGCGGTGCAGTCCAGAGCATTTTTAGCACCAGCGCAGGCAGCAGCAGGTAATATACCAGCGTGGTGAGCACCACGCGGCTGGATTCCGCGTCCAGCCCATTGGGGCGCAATAGCCGCCAGCCCACGCCGCACGCCATCAGCGCGGCCATTTGCAGCAATACGTTTAACATCCCGTTTTGCGCATGGCCGCGAGAATTTCGCCAATTAAACCCGGGCCGCGATAAATCAGTCCGGTGTAAATTTGCACTAAATCCGCGCCCGCTGTCAGTTTGGCCACAGCTTGCGCGCCATTGAGCACACCGCCCGCCGCGATAATCGCCAGCCGGTTGCCGGCAATGCTGCGCACCGTGCGCACCGTGGCGGTGGCTGCGTCAAATAGCGGCGCGCCGCTCAGGCCGCCAGCTTCGCCCGCAAAGCGTTGGCCTTGCACGGCCTCGCGCGCCAAGGTGGTGTTGGTGGCGATAACGCCTTCGATTTCATGTTGTAACAAGCTTTCTACGGTGGCCTGCAAATCATCGGGCCGGAAATCTGGCGCGATTTTGACCGCCAGCGGCACTTTTTTGCTGTGTTGTCGCCACAGCACGGCCTGCGCTTCTTTCAGCCCAGCCAACAGACGATCCAATTCGCCGCCATGTTGCAATTCACGCAGGCCCGGCGTGTTGGGCGAGGAGATGTTGATGGCTATATAGTCTGCCAGCGGATAGGCTTGCTTCATGCCTTGCAAGTAGTCATCCAGCGCGTTTTCCAACGGCGTGTCGCGGTTTTTACCCAAATTTACGCCCAATACGCCGTCAAACCGCCGCCGTTGCAATCTGGTTAGCAGGTAATCTAGCCCCTTGTTGTTAAAGCCCATACGGTTAATCAGCGCGTGCTTGCGCGGCAGACGAAATAGCCGTGGGCGTGGGTTGCCAGGCTGGGGGCGTGGCGTCACAGTGCCGACTTCAATGAAACCAAACCCGAGTTGGCCGAGCGCGCCGAGATAGTCGGCATTTTTGTCCATGCCAGCGGCCAGCCCCAGGCGGTTGGGAAAACGCAGACCCATGACTTGGCAGGGTTGGCGCGTGAGATCGTCGTGGAGATGGTAGGGAAATCCGTTGGTGAGCGTGAGCGCTTGTAAGGCGGCCCGGTGCGCAATTTCAGGTGGCAGTAAAAAGAATAATGGGCGGGTTAGCGGATAGAGCATGAAAACTCCTTGCCATCGCTGCTAAAATTTGCAATTTTTCCAGTCTTCATACACTGGCTGGGCCACAGCGGTCAGTTCAACCAGCAAGGAGTCTTGGGTTTTGTAGATGATGCGTGTTACCTGGTTTTTCAGACGCATCAGCAGTTCTTTGTCCAACTCTAACGCGGTCACCACAATGACGGGAATGGTGTACCAAGTTTCACTTTTGCGCACATGGGTGAGGAATTCAAATCCGTCCATGTCTGGCATCATTAAATCCAGCACAATCAAATGCGGGCGGCGTTCGTCCAGTTGTCGCAATGCTTGGTTGCCGCTGCCGCATTGAATAACCCGCCAGCCCTGCTTTTTCAGGGCAAAGCCCATGGTACGGCGCAATTCATTGGTGTCGTCTACCACCATCACCAACGGCGATTTGTGATAATCCACCCGGTATTGCCCCACGGTTTGCAGCAATTGTTCGCTGTTGCTGGTTTCAGGCAGCCACTTTGCGATTACTACGTTTTTGACAAGCGCTTTTTGCGTGTCAGCGTCGCCGACCAGAATGATAGGCAACTCGGTGAAAAATGGATTGGCGTGCAGTTCTAATGCAAAACGTTCTACCGTCATATCGGGCAATTCGGGCGGCATCATTAACACATCGGGTTGTAACTTGGTGATTAAATCCAAGCCCTCGCGTCCAGTGACTGCCAGCGCAGCGGAATAACCCCGGCGGTTGAGTTTGGCTTGAATGGCTTTGCCCAATTCTTCATCCGCCATGACCACGACCACGACTGTACCCTTGCCAGAAGTACGTTCTTCTGCGGATTCTTGGTGTAAACCCGCTATCAGTGCGGCTTCGGCGCTGCTGCTATCTGCTGGGAGGTGTAAGGTAAAGCAGCTTCCTACGCCGAATTCACTGGTAAGCACAATCGTGCCGCCGAGCATTTCCGCGAATTTTTTGCTAATGGCCAAGCCCAGTCCTGTGCCGCCATATTTGCGTGTGGTGGTGGAGTCCGCTTGCGTAAACGCATCAAATACTTTGTCTTGTTGCTCCAGCGTCATGCCAATACCCGTGTCTTGCACCGCAAAGGATACCCATTGCGCGCCATGATTGTCCGAGCTATTGGAAAGCGTAACGGTCAGCGTGATTTGGCCATTTTTGGTAAATTTTGCGGCATTGCTCAGCAGATTGAGCAAAATCTGGCGCAATTTGGTGCTGTCGGTGTTCATTTCACCCAAAATTTTGGGAATGTTGCTGATTAAAGTATTTTCGTATTTATTCATCAGCGGCAGGGCGGTGTTTTGAATGTCACCGATAAGCGAGGCCAGCTCGATTTTATGCAGTTCTACATCCATTTTGCCCGCTTCGATTTTGGATAAATCCAACACATCGTTAATCAGGCCAAGCAAGTGCGCGCCAGCCGTGCGGACTTTATATAAATCGCTGACAAAGCCATCCAGTCCGCTGTCGCGGGCATCCTCAACCAACATGTCGGTATAGCCAATAATGGCATTGAGCGGCGTGCGCAATTCATGGCTCATGTTCGCCAGAAAGCTGCTTTTGGCTAGATTGGCCTGCTCTGCGTCTTCCTTGGCGCGACGCAAAATTTCCTCGGTCTGCTTGCGCTGGGTGATGTCTTTGAACGTGACCACGCAACCTTGAATGCGGTCATCCTCCATAATCGGCGACACAATGTATTCCACCGGAAACGGACGGCCATCATTGCGCCAAAACACTTCATCCGTGATGCGGTAGATTTTGCCATCGTGCATGGCCGTGTGAATTTTGCAGTCTTCCAGCAAAAATGGCGTGCCATCGGCCTTGGCGTAATGAATAATTTGATGCTGCTTGCAGCCTATCAGTTCTTCTGGGGTATAGCCCATCATTTCCGCAGCCGCTGGATTGATGAAAATGAGCACGCCCTGGGTGTCTAGCCCAAAAATACCCTCGCCTGCGGTTTCTAAAACAAGCTGCGTTTGGCGACTAACCTGCTGTAATTTTGCCTGAATTTGCTTGCGTTCCTGAATTTCTCCCTGCAACCGGTCATTGGCCTTGGCCAGTTCGCGTGTGCGTTTTTCCAATTCATGGTTATGTAGTTTCTCCTGTTCTACAAAACGCAAATAGGTGCGGATGCGCGCCAGCAGATGGGGCGCGTCAATGGGCTTGGTTAAATAATCCGCCGCACCCACGCTAAAGCCTTGTTCTTGAAATTCTTCTGATTTATACGCAGCGGTTAGAAACACAATGGGAATATGGGCAGAATGCTTGCGCGCACGAATTAAGCGTGCGGTTTCAAAGCCATCCATTTCTGGCATTTGCACATCCAGCAGAATCAAATCCACCGTATCCGCCAGTAACATCCCCAATGCCGCCATGCCAGATTGTGCTTCTAGCACAGTCAGGTTGACCACATTTTCTTCCAGCAAGGTGCGCAGGGAATACACATTATGCGGATTGTCATCAACAATCAGGATTTTCGTCTCATCCAAGCCAGGAGTAGCCATTGTTAGGACTCAATAAAGATTAAAAATCGAATGCAGGGGTAATGCAGTGATTCAACAAATGTTGTCACGCCAGTAAACTAAGTCAGTTTGCAAACTAGGCAAAGTATACTGCATTTGCTAAAGATAGGCATGTCCCCGCATGGGGGCAAAATGGACGCAGTAGGGCGGATTAAGGCGGATGCGTTTGCGCCATATCCGCCAAACTTGGCTAAATAGGCGGAATGCGCTACGCTGAATCCGCCCTACCTAAATAGGGCAGGAAAAGGTGCATTGTCGCCAAATTCAGCATGAGAAGCGGCTGTCCTCATGGTGCCGAATTCGGCGGATAGGCAAAAATATTATGATTTTTCTGTCATATAACCGCGCATTTTTTTGATGGCAGCATTTTCAATTTGGCGGATGCGCTCAGCGGATACCTGATATTCATCGGCCAAAGTTTGCAGTGTGGCTTTTTCGTCATTGAGCCAGCGGCGTTGCAAAATGTCTTGACTACGGGTGTCCAGGCGCGCAAAGGCAGTATACAGGCGGTCGGTGTTCTGCATTTGCCATTGCGCTTCTTCTAGCGCACGCGAAGGCTCATAGCGTGTATCTTCCAAATAGGACGCTGGGGAAAAGTTTTCTTCGTCATCGCAGTCCACCGGCGGGTCAAACGACGTGTCCTGCATTGCCATGCGTTTTTCCATTTCCAGCACATCTTTGGTGCTAACGCCCAATTCACGCGCCACATTTTCCACTTCGGCCTTATTTTGCCAGCCCATGCGTTTTTTCATGCCGCGCAGCTTAAAAAACAGCTTGCGTTGCGCCTTGGTGGTGGCAACTTTGACAATGCGCCAATTACGCAGGATAAACTCATGAATTTCAGCGCGAATCCAGTGTACTGCAAAGGACACCAAGCGCACGCCGATTTCAGGATTAAAACGTTGCACGGCTTTCATCAGGCCAATATTGCCTTCCTGAATCAAATCCGCTTGTTGTAGGCCATAACCACGGTAGCCATTGGCGATGTACATTACAAAACGCAAATGGGACATGACCAACTGGCGCGCCGCATCCACATTGTTTTCAGTTTGCCAGCGGCGGGCCAGTTCATATTCTTCCTCCACGCTGAGTACAGGGATAATGCGCACCACTTGGGCATAAGCATCCAAGCCCTGATCTAAAGAGGCGAAAGAGGTGTGCAACGGTAACGTTAAAGCATGGGACATAGGGCGGCTCCTTGTGGCATGATTGGAGATAAAATCCGTACTAAAAAATTTTAGCACTCCACAAGCGGGAGTGCTAGTAACATCATGCGTTCTATTTTAGGAAAAATCAAGATGCCATCTTGTTCTCGCTATCCCCACCCGCTCCTTGTATGGGGATTGCTGTGCATTGCTGGCCAAGCGGCTGGCCTGGGCCAAGCGCCACGCCTGGATTTGGAGCCAGTGAGCGGCTACCGCGTGCTACATGTGTTTCCGCACGACAGCAACGCCTTCACCGAA
This sequence comes from Dichelobacter nodosus, assembly GCA_020720085.1. Lineage (GTDB taxonomy): Bacteria > Pseudomonadota > Gammaproteobacteria > Beggiatoales > Beggiatoaceae > DYPE01. The sequence goes on from DYPE01000151.1 coordinate 6,093, forward strand.
GGACTGGTATTTTCAGACGGGGTCTTGATTGAAGGTACCGGCTTGCTTGGCGTGTCCACATTGCGCGAAGTGGAATTGGCATCAGGCCGGATAGTGCGCCAGCAAGCCATGGCAGAGAATCACTTTGGCGAAGGCGTCACCGTGCTGGGCGATAGAATTTTTCAACTCACCTACCTCACGGGGGTGTGCTATGTGTATGACCGCGCTACCTTTCACCCGCGCGGCACGCACACCTATGCGGGCGAAGGCTGGGGCCTGACCCACGATGGCCGCCATTTGATTATGAGCAACGGCTCGGAAATGCTAAGTTTCCGCGATCCTGATACCTTCATGGAAGTGCGCCAAATTCACGTGCGCGGTAGCCTCGGCGCGGTGCGCCAACTCAATGAACTGGAATATGTGAACGGCGAAATTTGGGCCAATGTGTGGAAAACCAGTCGAATAGCGCGCATTGATCCCGCTCATGGCAAACTGCTAGGCTGGATAGAATTGGACGGCCTGCTGTCGCCACAAGAAAACGCGCAACGGGTGGACGTGCTCAATGGCATTGCGTATGACCCAGACACAAACCGGCTATTTGTCACCGGAAAATGGTGGCCCAAACTGTTCCAGATTGAAGTATTTCCTTGAATAATCCTCTCAACTTAAGCGTGTTACTTTTTTTGTGCATTAGGATAACATATTGTAATTTAATTAATTATCCTATTTTGACACCAAAGAGGTTTATCATGCAAAATTTTATACCAAACTATTTTG
>DYPE01000017.1:0-2587 GCA_020720085.1 Dichelobacter nodosus
ATTGCTGGCGTCACGGTGTATGTGGACGTGGACAACAGCGGAACCCTGAACGCGGGTGATGTGAGTGCCGTCACCGATGCCAATGGCAATTATTTGATTACCGGCTTGAAACACGGCAGCCAAACCGTGGTGGTGAAAACGGATACATTTCCAGCGAATTTGAATACCAATCCGACCTATGATGAAGATGGCATAGCCACACTGCATCAAACCACGGTGAATTTAGCGGCAGGCCAAACTTACCGCACTGCGGATTTCGGTTATAACTGGGTGCCGCCCTCGGATACGAAAAGTCCAGCCACCGACACCACCACCGGCGCGATTGGCGACCGGGTGTGGAATGACGCGGATGGCGATGGTGTGCAGGATGCCAATGAAGTGGGGATTCCTGGTGTCACCGTGACCCTTTACAACGACCCGGATGGTAATGGCATTTACGACACCCCAGTCGGAGCGACAGTTCAGACCGGCGCGGATGGCCGTTACATTTTTGATGGATTAGCACCGGGCAGTTATGTGGTCAAAGTCACCCCACCGACCGACTATACCCAAACCGGCGATCCAGACGGCGCAAGCTCACTGGACAACAAAACCAGCACCCCAATCATCCTCGGCCCCGGCGATGTGTTCGTCAATGCGGATTTTGGCTATGACTTGACTGCGGGCGGCCACAGAATCGGCGACACGGTATTTTTCGACCGTGATGGTGATGGCGGCGTGTACATACCGGGCACGGATTTGCCCATTGCGGGCGTCACGGTATCGTTGTTTGACAGCGGCAACCGCCTGATTGGCAGCACTGTTACCGATGCCACCGGTAAGTATGAATTCCCCGGTCTGCCGGATGGTGACTATACGGTGAAAATCACCGACACCGCCAATATGCTGCATGGGCTGATTCCAACCTATGACGCCAATGACATTGCCGTGCCGCCCACCGTGCCAACCACGCCAAATCAAAGCGCGGTCACGTTATCCGGTTCCGATAACGTCGATCAAGACTTCGGCTACGCCCGCCCGGATTTCAGCGGCCCGGATGAAGGGATGATTGGCGATACCGTATTTTTAGATCGCACACAAGGCGTAACGCCGCCGAATGGCTTACCTGATCCTGGCGAAGGCTTGGCTGGCGTTACCGTGGAACTGTATGACAGCACTGGCTTGATTTTGCTTGCCAGCACCAAGACCGACGCCAATGGCCGCTATTTGTTCACGAATCTGGACAGTACGGCGGTGGGTGGCACCGATACTTCGGCAACCTACCAGGTCAAAGTGGTGGAAAGCACATTACCGATAACCGGCCTGAGCAATACGGTTGATCCAGAAGGCGCTAACGACAGTCAGTCTTCCATCAATCTGGCTGCTGATCCAGATGGCAGCAATGACGGCATCAACCTGGGCCAAGATTTTGGCTACAAAGCCACTACACCTACGCCCAACAAACTCAGCGGCACACTGTGGAAAGACACCAACGCCGACGGTATTTTGGATAGCGGCCCTACGCCACCGGCGGAAGCCGGACGGTTTGAAAATATCACCATCGAACTGTGGAACAACGCCGGCACACGCCTGATTGCCACCACCACCACGGACAACAGCGGCAATTATAGCTTCGACAATTTGCCCGATGGCGCTTACAAAGTGTTTGTGCGCGATAACGACGGCAAACTTGCCGGGTACTGGCACAGCACTGGCCCGAACAACACCACCGACGGCTATAGCAAAACCCAGGGCGTGACTCCGGGCGCTACTGCCACCTACGGCGTGACTTTGGGCGCAGGCAATCGTGACGACAAAACCGCCGACTTCGGCTATTACATTGACTCCGCCATTGTCGGCGATCTGGTATGGCACGACACCAACCGCGACGGCGTTTACCAGAGCGCCACGGAAAACGGCATTGCCAACAAACCCGTCACCTTGACTGTGTTTTATCCCAACGGTGCGCAAGTGGTGGCAACTACCGTCACCGATGTTAATGGCAAATACAGCTTTGGCAATTTGTTACTGGACGAGGATTACCGCGCCACGGGCGATCCGAATGCGGCAACCAATCCATTGCCCAAGATCACCGTGACCGTCAATAACGCCGACATGGATGGTATGGTTTCCACCCACACCGCCGCCACCAATGCGGCAGAAGAGAATGACAAGGCCGATCAGCCCATCTACGAAGTGGCAACCGTGGTGCAAGGCGGTCAGGATCCGACTAACGACTTCGGCTTTGACAGCTTCGCCGCTATCGGCGACCGTGTGTGGCTGGATGAAGACGGTAACGGTGTGCAAGACGCGGGCGAGGAAGGGATTGCTGGGGTGACGGTGTTTTTGGACGCTGACAATGACGGCGTACTAGACAGCGGAGAAACTACCGCAATTACCGATGCCAATGGCTATTATTTGTTCAAAGACCAGAAAATTGGTATTCACACGGTGCAAGTGCTGGAAACCAGTTTGCCCGATCCAGTTGGCACGGGGGAATTGAAGCGCACCTACGACGAGGACAACGGCACTACCGCTCCAGACGGCAAGACTGCTGCAACCCTGGTCGCAGGCCAAACCCACACCACCGCCGATTTCGGCTACAACT
>DYPE01000017.1:2687-7426 GCA_020720085.1 Dichelobacter nodosus
ACCTTGCTCAATCCCAGTAACGAAATTCTGAGCAGCACGATAACCGACAAAGACGGCAAATATGCGTTTGCCGGACTGCCCGCGTTGACTGTTGTCGGTGATAAATACACCGTCAAAGTCACCGACACCGGCCATGTGCTGGATGGCCTGCGCGCCACGGTGGACAAGGATGGTGGACTGGATGGACAAAGCCAAACCGCCTTGTCTTCTGGCAACGAAGATACTCACGATTTCGGCTACACCCCGAACAGTCATGCCGCTGGCCTGGGCGTGATTGGCGACACCGTGTTTTTGGATCGGCCTGGCGGCACAGCCAACGCGCCGGATGCGGGCGAAGGCTTGAGTGGCGTCACCGTGCAATTGCGCGATAAAACCGGCAACGTGGTACTCGCTACCACCAAAACCGACGCCAATGGACACTATTTATTTACCAGTTTAGACCCGTCCGCCACCTATCAGGTGCGTGTGGATAACACCACATTGCCCACGGGGTTGGACATTGTTGTGGACCCAGACGGCGGCGCGGATGGCATCAGCACGGTGAATTTGGCATCCGCGACCGGTGGTGTAAACCTCGACCAAGACTTCGGCTACCGCGAAACCACCACCCCCAACACCCTCAGCGGTACGCTGTGGCAAGACACCAATGCCGACGGTGTGTTGGATGGCACGGAAGCCGGGCGTTTTGGCGGTGTCACGGTGCAATTGTGGGACAGCACCGGTACGCGCTTGCTGGGCACCACCACCACCATTGCTTCTGGCGCGAATAAAGGCGATTTCAGCTTCACTGGCTTGCCCAATGGCACTTACAAAGTGGTGCCTGTGGATTACACCGGCGAACTGGCTGGGCATTGGCACAGTGAGATCAACCCAGTTACCACAAATGACAACGAAAGCAAGCCGCGTGGTTATTCCGTTACCCTAAGCGGCACTCCGAATAATACCGCCGACTTCGGCTACTACATCCAACCCGCCTCGGTGGGCAATCTGGTGTGGCACGATTACGACAGCGACGGCATCAAAGACCCTGGCGAGCCGGGTTTACCAGGTAAATTGGTCACGCTGACCGTGACTTATCCCAATGGCGATGTGGTGGTGGCTACCACCCGCACTGCCGCTGATGGTACCTATAGCTTTGGTAATTTGTTGACGGATGAAGATTACAACGCCAGCACCACGACAGTGGGTGAAAATCCCGCCACAACGAACAAACCCAAGTTCACCGTCAGCGTGGCCGCAGTGGATGGCATGTATTCCACACACACCCGTGACAGCGATTCGCCCGATAAGGACAACTACGCCGACAAGCCAATTCACGAATTGGCAGTCATTACCCAGGGCCAACCAGACGATACCAATGACTTTGGCTTTAACGATCCTTCTACCCTGGGCGACCGGGTGTGGCTGGATGAAGACGGCAATGGCGCACAAGACGCGGGCGAGGAAGGGATTGCTGGGGTCAAGGTAGATTTAATCTGGGCTGGGCCGGATGGCTTTTTGCCTGGAGAAACGGGTGATTTGGGCGGTGAACAAACCTACACCACCACCACCGATGCCAATGGCTACTATTTGTTCACCAATCTGCGCCAGGGTAAATATCAGGTGAGTGTGGACACTGGCACTCTGTCCACTGGCTTGACCAATCCTACCTATGACGAAGACGGCACAGCCACGGCGCATCAAAGCATCGTTGCCAATCTGCTGGGCGGCGTAAACCACCGCACCGCAGATTTCGGCTACAACTGGACTTCTCGCACCGACACCGACACGCCAATCACCGCCGCCACTGGCTCCATTGGCGACCGGGTATGGAATGATGCCAATGGCAACGGTGTGCAGGATTACAACGAAGTAGGCATTGCCGGTGTGAACGTGAATCTGCTCACCGATCCAGATGGCAATGGCATTTATGACTTTGTGGCTGCTACTAAGCCTACCGGCGCGGATGGCCGCTATGAATTCGATGACCTGGCTCCAGGCAGTTATGTGGTGCAAGTCACCACGCCCACTGGTTACAACACCCAAACCGGCGACCCGGATTATCTGGGCCAGGCTGCGCCAGCGGGCAAGGCGGACAATCGTACCAGCTCGCCCATCGTGCTTGGCCCCGGCGATGTGTTTGTGAATGCTGATTTCGGTTATCAAGCCACCACGCGCTATACCTTGGGCGATAAAGTCTTTTTGGACACCAACGGCGATGGGCTAGACCCTGGTGGCAATACCGAACCCGGCATTGCCAATGTCACCGTGACGTTATTGGACAGCACCGGCACCAGGATTCTAGGCAGCACCCTGACCGACAGCACGGGCAAGTATGAATTCCCCGGTTTGCTGGCAGGCGGTGATTACACCGTCAAAGTCACCGATGCGTTTAATGTGCTTAACCGCATGGAGCAGATTTACGACAAAGACAGCACACTAGATGCACAAAGTAGCGTGACGAACTTGGGCGCACCCCAACTGGATCATGACTTCGGCTACACGCCCAAAGGCCATCGCCCGGAATACGGCATGATTGGCGATACGATTTTCTTGGATCGCGATGGCGATGGTACGCCAGACGCGGGCGAAGGGCTGGAAGGGGTGCGGGTCAAGTTGTATGACGCTACCCGCGAGATTCTGCTCGACACCGCCGTGACCGATCTCAATGGTCGCTATGCGTTCCTGGCGCTAGACAAGACTATGGATTACCGGGTTATGGTGGATACCACCACATTGCCTGCTGGGTTGACCAATACAGTAGACCCGGACACAGTAGTATCTCCAGGCGATAGCATTAGCACAGTGAATCTTTCCACAGACGGCGATGGCATTGACCTGGATCAGGATTTTGGCTACCGCTATGATCCAGCCGCGCCCGATGTTCCCAACACCATCTCCGGCACGTTGTGGCAGGATAGCAACGCCGATGGACTGCTAAATGAAGCTGGGCGTTTTGGCAACATCCCCGTCAATCTGCGTGATGCCACCACGGGCATGTTAGTAGCCACCACCACAACCGATGCCACGACGGGTGACTACAGCTTTACTGGCCTACCCGACGGCACTTATCTAGTCGAACCGCTGGATACCACCGGCAAGCTGGCCGGTTACTGGCACAGCGCCATTCCTGGCTCTACCGCCAACAACGAAAGCAAACCCACAAATGGCTACACCGTGGGCGGCAATCCGGTGATTGGCTATCCGGTGACTGTGGCTGGCGGCCAAACCAACGAAACCGCTGACTTCGGCTATTACATCCAACCCGGCGCGACCGGCGATCTGGTGTGGAAAGACCTGAATGCCGATGGTTTCCGCGACGCGGGCGAACCCGGCATTGCGGGCGCGGTGGTGACGTTGACCGCGACTTATCCCAATGGCGCGGTGGTCATTGCGCGCACCCAAACCGACGCCACCGGCGCGTATAGCTTTGATAATCTGTTGTTGGATGAGGATTACCGCGAAAGCGCCACTGGCTTGATCGCCGAAACGGGCAAGCCGCGTTATGCCATCACCGTGGCTGCGCCGCATCAAATGAGTACCACCCACACGTCCGCCACCGATTTAGCGGATGCCAATAATCAGGCCGACAACCCGCATCACGCCAGCGGCGAAACCGCCGTGGTGGTGCAGGGCGCGAACCGCCAGAATTTGCCGTATGACGACAGCAACGATTTTGGCTTCATGCTCAACGGCACGATTGGCGACCGCATTTGGCTGGATGAAAACGGCGACGGCATTCAAGACGCGGGCGAAGCGGGCATTGGCGGCGTCAAGCTGTACATTGACAAAGACGGCAGCGGCAATCTCAACCTCAATGACCCAGTGACCTTCACCGACGCGCATGGCAACTATATTTTCAAAAATTTAGAGCCAGGCAATTACAAAGTGGTGGTGATTGAGTCCACTTTGCCCACGGGTTTGGTACGCACGTTTGACGAAGACAGTGCCCTGACCAATCCCGATGGCATCACCAACGTGGCACTGCCGTTTGGCAAAGAACACGAAACCGCCGATTTTGGCTACAACTGGGCCACGCCTGCTGACACCAATACGCCGATTGCTGCGTCTAAAGTCTCGCTCGGTGACCGGGTGTGGATTGATGCCAATGGCGATGGCGTACAGGATTACAACGAAGCGGGTTTAGGCAATGTCACCGTGACCTTGCGCAACGACCCGAACGGCGATGGCGTGTACGATAACGTGGTAGCCACCCGGCAAACTGGGCCGGATGGCCGTTATATTTTCGATGATTTGGCCCCCGGCGCGTACACGGTGGAAGTGACGCCACCCACCGGTTATACCCAAACTGGCGACCCGGACGCCACAGTGGATCACAAACTCACCCAGCCAGTATTGCTGGCCCCAGGGGATGTGTTTGTGAATGCGGATTTTGGTTATCAACCCAACACTGCGCCTAATCTCACCATCGGCAACCAGATTTACCTGGACGCCAATGGCAACGGCGCATTTGACGCAGGGGATCAAGGCATTGCAGGCGTCACCGTGACCCTGGAAAACGGCGCGGGCAAAGTCGTTGCCAGCGCGATCACTAACGCCAGCGGCGTGTACACTTTCCCTGGCTTGCCCAGCGGTGATTACAAAGTCAAAGTCACTGACACCGGCACGGTGTTGATGGGACTGACGCAAACCGGCAAACCCACTGGCGCGGCGGGATTGAACAACGAAGGCACGGTGCTGACCGGCTTGAGCGCAAGCAATTTAGATCAAGACTTCGGCTATGCCCCGTCAGGACACGC
>DYPE01000017.1:7526-14041 GCA_020720085.1 Dichelobacter nodosus
GCTTGAGCGCAAGCAATTTAGATCAAGACTTCGGCTATGCCCCGTCAGGACACGCCGCCGGACGCGGTTTGATTGGCGATACGGTGTTTTTGGATGCCAATGGCAGCAATAGTTTCAATGCTGGCGATCAAGTGCTGGAAGGCGTGACCGTGCAACTGTACGCCGCCGACAACACCACTCTGCTCGACAGCGTGAAAACCGATGAAAATGGGCGGTATCTGTTCGGTAATCTGAATCCAGATGCCACCTATCATGTGCATGTGGTGACTGATTCTCTGCCGAATGGCGGCACAGGATTGACCAATTCCGTTGATCCTGGCGATGCCACGGTGAATGAAAGCACAGTGATCTTAACTTCGGGCGCGCCGATCAATCTCGCTCAAGATTTCGGTTACAAAACAGCCAATGCCAACACCATCTCCGGCACCCTGTGGAAAGACATAGATGCGGATGGGTGGTTGGATACTGCTACAGAAACCGATGCCGATGGCGATGGTCAATTCGTCAATGAAGATGTGGACGGCGATGGCAACCTGGATACCACCAATGAAGACCTAAACGGCGATGGCCACCTGGACGTGGACGAAGACCTGAACAACAATGGGGTGTTCGACATAGCGGATGAAGCGCTGTTGGGTGTGGACTTAAATGGCGACGGCGATATGCTTGACAGCATTACCGAAGTGGATGCTGATGGCGATACTGTAGTTGACACGGTTAAGGAAGATCTAAACAACGACGGTAATCTGGACGTTGTAGAAGACTTAGACGGCGACGGCAATCTGGACGTGGAAGATGTGGACAAAGACGGCCACATGGACGTGCCAGAAAACGACGGCTTTAACGGCATCACCCTGCTCCTGCGCGACAGTAACGGCAACGTGGTGGGTACAACCAACACCGATGCCGACGGCAACTACAGCTTCACCGGCCTACCCAACGGCACTTACACCGTGGATGTCCTGGATCGCGACGGCAAGTTGGACGGTTACTGGCACAGCGTGATTCCTGGCTCTACTGCGGACAACGAAAGCAAGCCTGATCCTTACACGGTATCCGTATCCGGCGGCCAGAATAACACCACCGCCGACTTCGGCTATTACAGAGCACTGAGCAGTGTCGGCGACGTGGTTTGGCTAGACACCAACCAAAATGGCCGCAAAGACGCGGGCGAGCCGGGCATTGCTGATAAAGTCGTCACCTTGACCGTGACTTACGCCAATGGTCTGCCCACGCAAACCCTGGTCACTCGCACCGATGCCAGTGGCGTGTACCGCTTTGATAATTTACTGGCTGACGAAGATTACCGCAGCGGCGCAGCCAGCGGCACGGCCACAGCGGACAAACCGGTGTTTACCCTCACGGTAAACCAGGGTGCGTTGCAATCCAGCCACACCGTGACCCAGGCCAACGGCAAAACTGCCGACGTGCTGGAAGCCAATGACTACGCGGACAATCCGTCCGGCGAACGCGCCTTGCCCGTGCAAGGTTACCAAGATATGACCAATGACTTCGGCCTGTACGGCGAGGGCAATATCGGCGACCGCGTATGGCTGGACGAAAACGGCGACGGCCTGCAAAACGCCGGAGAACCGGGCATTGCCGGGGTGACGGTCTATATTGAGAACGACGGTACGCCGGGTTTGAGTTTGGGCGACACTCAAGCCGTGACCGACAGCGACGGCAATTATCTGCTGAAAAACACCGGCCCTGGCACCCACACCGTGCGCGTGGCGGAAAATACCCTGCCCGCTGGCCTGACCAATCGCACGTTCGACGAAGACAGCGGTACCACTGCGCCCAATGGCATGACTGTGGTCACATTGGCCGCCAACCAAACCCATCGCACGGCGGATTTTGGCTACAACTATGCCCCGCCAGCCGCCACGGATACTCCGGCCAATGGTGCATTGGGCGCGATTGGCGACCGCGTGTGGCACGACATTGACGGCGATGGTCTGCAAGACGCCAACGAACCGGGCATTCCGGGCGTGACGGTGCGCTTGCTGCGCGACACCAACAACGACGGCGTGTTCGGCGGCACGGGCGATACCGTCACCCAAACCACCACCGGTCACGACGGGCATTATATTTTTGATGACTTGCCCGCTGGCACTTATGTGGTGGAAATTGATACGAATGCCGCGACCAACCCCGCATTAAGCGGCTATAACACCACCCCCACCGGCGACCCGGATGGCGAAAAAGACAGCCGCACCACCCGGCCTCTGGTGTTAGACCCAGGCGATGTTTTTCTAAACGCTGATTTTGGCTATACGCTGGACACGGATACAAATCGTGCGACTGCGAATACTGGCGGCGGTCACACCATCGGCGACACCATTTTCCTGGATTTGAACGGCAATGGTACGCAAGACGCTGGCACGGATCCCGGCATTGCTGGCGTCACCGTGGTGCTGCGCGACAACGCGGGCAACATTCTCAACAGCACAGTGACCGATAAAGACGGCACATACACCTTCCCCAACTTGCCCAATGGCAACTACACCGTCACCGTCACCGACACCGGCAATGTGCTGGGCGGCCTGGTGCAAAGCAAAGACCCGGATGCGGTGCGCGACAGTCAAAGCGCGGTAACGCTTGCTGGGTTGGATAAGTTAGATCAAGATTTCGGCTACGCGCCCAATGGCGTTAATGCCACGCAACCCGGCGTAATTGGCGATACCGTGTTCTTGGATTTAGACGGCGGCAATGATTACGACCTGGGCGAAGGCTTGGAAGGCGTGACCGTGGCGTTGTACACGGAAACCACCGCTGGTTCCGGTACTTATGATGCGCTGGTTGGCACCAAAGTGACCGATAAAAACGGGCGCTATTTGTTCGATGGCCTGGATACGACTAAAAAATATCAAGTGCAAGTGGATGAAAACACGCTGCCGCTGAGTGGGTTGGTAAATATTGCACATGCCAATACAGACCCTGGCGCACAAGGCGACAGCAAAGGCGCTGTGCTTGATTTGAGCTTGGTAGCTAGTAAAACCGATCTCGCCCAAGACTTTGGTTACAAAGGAACCACAGTCAACACCGTGGGCGGCACGATATGGAAAGATAACAACGCTGATGGCGCGTTGACCGATGGCACAAGCGGCACACCGGATGAAACCGGCGCGGGCGTGAATGGCATGACCGTGGTGTTGCGCGATGCCAACGGCACACCCGCCACCAATCCGAATTTCGGCAAGGTGATTGGCACTACGCTGACCAATGGCACGGGCACATACAGCTTCACCAACCTGCCCGATGGCAAATACAGCGTGGAAGTGCTGGACACCACGGGCGAACTCACGGGTTACTGGCTGAGCAATGGACTGAACGACGGCACCGACAATAACAGCCAACCACGCGGTTATGTCTTTACCGTGGATTCGGTCAATCATCCCAATGACACCACTGGCGACTTTGGTTATTTCAAAAATCCCGCCAGCATCGGCGATCAGTTGTGGAGCGATTTGGACGGCGACGGTGTCCGCGACGCGGGCGAGCCGGGCTTACCCAACCGCGACGTGACCTTGACCATTACTTACCCCAATGGTCAACAAATCACCACCACCACCAAGACCGACGGCACGGGCCAATATCGCTTTGATAACCTGTTGCTGGATGAGGATTATCTCGCCAGCACCTCGGCGGGCCAGACTCCGGCGGCCAACGGCAAGCCGCAATTCATGACCACCACTGGCGGCGCACTCAAATCCACCCACACCACGACTACGGACAGCGCCGAAGCCAATAACCAAGCCGATAACCCGGCGGGAGAATTGGCAACAGTGGGCAAGGGCCAATACGATGACACCAACGATTTCGGCTTTGAACTGCCGGGCACGATTGGCGACCGCGTGTGGCTGGATGAAAATGGCGATGGCAAGCAGGACGCAGGCGAAGCGGGCATTGCGGGCGTCACCGTGTTCCTGGATCGCGACAACGACAACGTGCTGGACGCAGGCGAATCGTTTGCGACCACTGACAACCACGGCTACTACGTCATCAACGACGTGGGGCCAGGCATTTATCCCGTTCGTGTGCAGGAATCCACCTTGCCCGCTGGCCTGGTCAATCGCACCTATGACGAAAACAGCGGCACCAGCGCGCCAGATGGCGTGACCTCGGTCACTTTGTTGTCGCAACAGGAATACAGCACAGCGGATTTCGGCTACAACTACGCCCCGCCAGCAGTCACCGACACGCCGACCGCCGCCGCGCTGGGCGCGATTGGCGACCGGGTGTGGATTGACGCCAATAACGACGGCGTACAGGATTACAATGAAGCGGGCTTGCCTGGTGTGCGCGTGAACTTGCTCACCGATGACAACCGCGACGGCGAATACGGCGGCGCGGGCGACAATCCGGCGCGTACCGCAGTGACCGTCACGGATGGCCGTTACATTTTCGATGATTTGCCCGCAGACAGCTATGTGGTGCAAGTGGATAAAACCAGCTTGCCCACCGGTTTCAACACCAAACCCAGCGGTGATCCCGACAGCATCAAAGACGGCAAAACCAGCTCGCCGCTGGTACTCGATCCTGGCGATGTGTTTTTGAATGCGGATTTTGGTTACAACCTCAATGCCGACGGCAACCCGGATACATCGGAAATCAACGGCGGCCATACCATCGGCGAATTTGTGTTTGTAGATTTGGACGCGGATGGCGTACAGGACGCGGGCGAACCCGGCATTGCTGGCGTAACCGTGGTGCTGAAAAGCAGCAGCAACCAGATTATCGCCAGCACGATGACCGATGCCACGGGTCAATACACCTTCCCCGGCCTGCCCAACGCGGCGTACACCGTGCAAGTCACTGACACCAATGGTGTGCTGACGGGGATGTTGCAGACCGCAGACCCGGATGCGCTCAAAGACGGCCAAAGCACAGTGCCCAATTTAGCGGCAGATAATATGCTGCAAAACTTCGGCTATGTGCCGGGCAGCCATACCACGGGCAAGGGCTTGATTGGCGACACGGTGTTTTTGGATAGTAACGGCAACGGCACATACCAGGCGGGCGAAGGTCTGGAAGGCGTGACCGTGCAATTGCTGGATAGCGCCGGAACCACTGTTCTTGCCACCACCCGCACCGACGAAAACGGTCAGTACCGTTTTGGTAATCTCGATCCGACGCTGACCTATCAGGTTAAAGTGGATACCGCGACTTTGCCGGGCGGCGCAACGGGATGGCGCAACAGTGTTGATCCGGGTAACCAAGGAGATAGCATTGGGGCTTTGGTGAATCTCAGCACTGATCCCGATAAGATAGATTTGGCCCAAGACTTCGGCTATGTGATTGATACAACGCTTCCTGGTGTTGCTCCCAACACCATCGGTGGCACGTTGTGGGAAGACACCAATGCCGACGGCGCGTTGACCGAGGCGGGTCGTTTCGATGGCATCACGGTCGTCTTGAAAGACAATACCGGAAAAACGCTTGGCTCCACTGTCACCGCCCCTGACGGCACCTACAGCTTCGGCAACCTGCCCGATGGCACTTACCGCGTGGAAGTGCTGGATCAACACGGCAAGCTAAACGGCTACTGGTTGAGCGATGGCAAAAATGACGGGCAAGACAACAACAGCCAGCCCAATGGCTATACCGTGACGGTGAATGCCACAGCGGGCCGCACCAACACCACCGCCGATTTTGGTTATTTCAAACAACCCGCCAGCATCGGGGATCAGGTGTGGGCTGACGCTTCCGGCGACGGCATCCGCCAGACCGGTGAACTGGGCATTCCCAACAAATTGGTCACGCTCACCGTCACTTACCCCAACGGCAAAGTGGTGCAGGCCGTTACCAAGACCGATGCCACCGGCAAATACAATTTCGGCAATCTGTTGCTGGATGAAGACTACATCGCCAGCACCACTGGCGTGGAAACCCCAGCCGCCAGCGGCAAGCCGAAATTCACCCTCACCGTGGACGGCGGTACGCTGGCTTCTACTCATACCGCTGCTACCAATGCAACTGAACTCAGTGACCAAGCCGATGACCCAGCGGGCGAACTCGCCAGCGTGAAACAAGGCGAAAGCGACAACAGCAATGACTTCGGCTTTGAATTGCCGGGCGTGATTGGCGACCGCGTGTGGCTGGATGAAAACGGCGACGGCAAGCAAGATGCTGGCGAAACCGGGATTCCGGGCGTTACCGTGTTCCTGGATTTGGACAAAGACGAGGTGCGCGACACTAACGAGCCAAGCGCAATCACCGACAGCAATGGTTTTTACCTGCTGCGCGACCTCGCGCCCACCAAGACCGGTCAGAGCCATGAAGTGCGCGTGGATACCACCACCCTGCCCAGCGGACTGATCAATCCAACCTTTGACGAGGACGGCACCGCAGACGGCGTGGCTGGCAACATTACCCTGAAAGGTGGCGAAGAACACGACACCGCTGACTTCGGCTACAACTATGCGCCGCCCACTGACACCAGCACGCCGCCGCAAGGCGCAACCGGCGCGATTGGCGACCGGGTATGGGCGGATGACGGTGATGGGATACAG
>DYPE01000017.1:14141-34531 GCA_020720085.1 Dichelobacter nodosus
CGCAACCGGCGCGATTGGCGACCGGGTATGGGCGGATGACGGTGATGGGATACAGGAAGCGGGCGAACCGGGCATTCCCGGCGTGACCGTGCGTTTGCTGCACGACACCAATGGCGATGGCATTTATGGCGGCACCGGCGACACCATCCAGACCACTTTCACCGTCGCGGATGGACGTTATGGCTTTGATGACTTGCCAGCGGGCGGTTATATGGTGCAGGTGGACGCCACGACCATACCTTCCGGTTACAGCGCAGTAAACAGCACCAGCCCGTTGGGTGTGAAAGACGGCAAAACCACATCACCCATCGTGCTTGATCCGGGCGATGTGTTCGTCAATGCCGATTTTGGCTATCAACCCACAACGGGGTATGCCATTGGCGACACGATTTATCTCGACAGCGACGGCGACGGTACGTTAGACGGCGGCGAGCCGGGCATCAACGGCGTGACCGTGACGCTGAAAAACAGCGGCGGCGTGGTGATTGCCAGCACTGTGACTGGCGACGATCCGACTACTCCGGCTATCGAACAAGGATTTTATCAATTCAATAACCTGCCCAATGGTGTGTACACCGTGCAAGTCACCGACCACGCCAATGTGCTGGGCGGCTTGGCGCAGAACGGCGACCCGGATGGGGTGCTGGACAACCAGAGCCAGGTGACGCTGGCGGGCAGCAACCGTTTGGATCGGGATTTTGGCTATGTGCCGCCCGGACACAGCGCCACGACTGGGCTGATTGGCGACACGGTGTTTGTGGACTACAACAACGATGGTCTCATTACCGCTGGCGAAGGCGTGGAAGGCGTGACTGTCACGTTGGTGGATACCGGCACGGGTAATCCCGTGGCTACCACCAAAACCGATGAAAATGGGCGTTATGTATTCGGCGGGTTGGCGGCGGGGAGCTATAAGGTTCAAGTAACCCCAGGCGATTTAACCGGCTTCACTAATTCCATCTTTCCTGGTGGTGGTAGCGCCAATAACGGGCCAACAGTGACATTAAGCACAGGTGCGATGATAAACCTGGCACAAGACTTTGGTTACACGGTTGCCAGCGGCGCGAATACCCTTTCCGGCACACTGTGGGAAGACACTGATGCGGATGGTACATTGACGGAAGCAGGCAGGTTTGACGGCATCACCGTGGTGCTCAAAGACAACACCGGCAAAGTGCTGGGTTCCACCGTCACTGCCGGTGGCGGCAACTACAGTTTCCAGAATCTGCCCAACGGCACTTACCGCGTAGAAGTGGTGGATCACGGCAAACTGGAAGGCTACTGGCTGAGTAAAGGTGCCGCCCCTGGCTCAAACAACAACAGCCAAGTGCAGGGCTACGCAGTCACCTTGTCCGGCGCGGGCAATGACACCGCCGACTTCGGCTTCTACAAACAACCCGCGCAAGTGGGCGACTGGGTGTGGCGTGATTTGAATGCTGATGGCATCAAGGACGCTGGCGAGCCGGGCATTGCTGACAAAACCGTGACGCTGAACATCGTCTATCCCAATGGTCAGACCGTGCAAGTCGCCACGCGCACTGACAACGTGGGCCAATACCTGTTTGGAAACTTGTTGCTGGATGAAAACTACAACGCCAACACCCACGGCGATCCGGCAACGGACAAATTGCCGAAATATACCCTCACCCTGGGCAGCGGCAGTATGGCCTCCAGTCATACCACTGGCACGGGCGGCACGGACGAAGCGGAAGCCAATGATCGGGCAGACAATCCTACTGGCGAACCGGTTGCGCTGCTCAAACAAGGCGGCAGTGACCCGACCAATGACTTTGGCTTCGAGAAAGGCGGCGCGATAGGCGACCGCGTGTGGCTGGACGAAGACGGCAATGGCCGCCAAGACCCCGGCGAACCGGGCATTTCCGGCGTTACCGTGTACATTGACGACGACGGCGTGACTGGCTACAGCGGCAACGACACCCAGGCAGTGACCGATGCCAATGGTAATTATCTGCTCAAGGACATTGCCGCAGGCACTTATAGCGTACAAGTCGCCAACCTGCCCACTGGCCTGAACCTCACCTATGACGAAGGCGGCACAGCAACGCCCGGTGCTACCAGCGTAACGCTGGCGGCTGGACAGACGCACTGGACAGCGGATTTCGGCTACAACTATGCGCCGCCTAGCGCTACCGACACACCGTCCGCAGGCGCGCTGGGCGCGATAGGCGACCGTGTGTGGGTGGACGCGAATAACGACGGTCATCAGCAGTCCAATGAAATCGGCATTGCGGGTGTCACTGTGCAGTTGATCACCGACAGCAACGGCGACGGCATTTACGGCGCGGGCGATACCATCCGCACCACTGAAACGGGCGCGGATGGACGTTATATCTTCAACGACCTGCCTGCTGGCGGTTATGTGGTGGCCGTGGACACCAGCGATCCGCAACTCGCTGGCTACACGTTAGGCAGCCACGGCGATCCCGACAGCACCGCAGACAGCCGCACCACCACGCCGATTCTGCTCGCGCCTGGGGATGTGTATCTCAACGCTGATTTTGGCTACCGCGCAGCGGGCGGTGGTCATGCCATTGGCGACACCATTTACCTGGACAGCAACGGCAACCAGACCTACGACGGCGCGGGCGAACCCGGCATTGCGGGGGTCACCGTCAACCTGCTGAATGCTTCCGGCACGGTCATCGCCACTGACATCACCGACAGCGCAGGGAATTACCTGTTCCCCGGCTTGCCCAATGGCACTTATACCGTGCGCATCACTGACAACGCCAATCTGTTGAGCAATTTGGTACTACACGGGGAACCTGTTCCCACCGACGGCGTGAAGGACGGTCAGAGTACGGTGATACTGGCGGGCGCGGACAATCTCAATCAGGATTTCGGCTATGTGCCACCCGCGCATAACGCCGGACGCGGCTTGATTGGCGACACCGTGTTCCTGGATCGCAACAACAACAACAATCCCGATGCGGGCGAAGGTCTGGAAGGCGTGACCGTGCGCTTGTACGACAGCGCGGGCACTGCCTTGCTAAACACGACCACCACCAATGCCCAGGGCCGTTACGCTTTTGGCGATTTGGACTCGGCAGGCACCTATGTGGTGAAAGTGGATACCACTACGCTGCCCAATGGCGGAGCCGGGCTGACCAATACCCGCGACCCGGACAACACCAGTCCGCTCCATGAATCGCGCATCAATTTAGCCGCAGACCCAGACGGCAACAGTGACGGCATCAATCTGGAGCAAGATTTTGGCTACCGGCCTACCACTGCGCACAGTTTGGGCGGTACGCTATGGAACGATGTCAATGCCGACGGCCATTTGGATGGCGGCGAAACCTTGCGCTTCGCTGGCGTGTCCGTGGAGTTGTACGACAGCACCAAGCGCTTAATCGGCAGCGCCATGACCGATGCCACGGGTACGTTCAGCTTCAACGGCCTGCTCGCAGGCGCGTATACCGTGCAAGTGACGGATGTGGATGGCGTGCTTAATGGCTATTGGCACAGCATCGGCGCGAATCCTGGCCAGGATAACTACAGCCAGCAAAATCGCTATGTGATTACCTTGCCAGACCCCACCACCGCTGCCACCACCAACACCACGGCGGATTTTGGTTATTACCTTGCCACCGCCAGCATTGGTGATTTGGTGTGGTCAGATACCAATGAAGATGGCATTTACGACGCAGGCGAGCCGGGCATTGCCGGTGCGCCGGTGACGCTGACCGTGACCTACCCCAATGGCGCAACCATTTCCGCGCGCACTGCCACTGACAGCAATGGTTTGTATCGTTTTGATAATCTGTTGCTAGATGAAGACTACATGCACGGCACCTTGCCCACGTTCCGCCTGAGCGTGACGCCGCCGGCTGGCATGATGTCCACCCACACAGCGGCCAGCGACGGCGCGGAAGCCAATAACCAGGCCGATGATCCAGCGGGCGACCTCGCGGTGGTCACGCTCAATGGCACGGATTACACCAATGATTTCGGCTTCAAGCCAATCCCGCCGCCGCCTGAGCCGTTGAAGGCCAAGCTGGGTGACACGGTGTGGGAAGATCGCAATGGCGATGGTGTGCAAGACGCCAATGGTGCGGACAATATTGTGGGCACCGCAGACGACGAACCCGGCGTGGCGGGCGTCACCGTGCGCCTACTCAACGCACTGGGCCAGGCTGTGCTGGATGACAATGGCGATGCCATCACCGCAGTCACCGATGCAGAGGGCAAGTACCTGTTCAGCGCCCTGAGCGCGGGCCAATACCTTGTCGAATTTGTCAAACCCGATGGCACAGAATTCACCCTGGCCAGCCAGGGCGCGGACAGCGCGCTGGACAGCGATGCAGTCCCCGCCACGGGCCGCACCCAGGTCATTACCCTGGAAGCGGGCAAAGACCATTTGGACGTGGATGCAGGCATTCGCTTCAGCAATGGCCGCATCGGCGACACCGTGTGGCTGGATTTCAACCGCGACGGCGTGCAAGACCCGGATGGCGCAGACAATGTGCTGGGCACGGGCGATGACGAGCCAGGCATTGCTGGCGTCACCGTGCGCCTGCTCAATGGCGCGGGTTTGCCACTGGTCAACAGCGCTGGCCAAGCCATTACCACGCTGACCGATGCCAATGGCCATTATCTGTTTACCAACCTGGTGGCGGGTGAGTATGGGGTTGAATTTGTCAAACCCACAGGTGCAGTATTCACCAGCGCCAATTTGGGCGGTGATGACACCTTGGACAGCGATGCCGATATGGCCACGGGCCGCAGCCATGTGATTACCCTGACCAAAGGCCAAATCGTGTTGGATGTGGACGCGGGCTTGATTCCCACTGCTTCCATTGGCGACCGCGTATGGCTGGACAAGAGCGCCGACGGCGTGCAAGACAGCAGCGAAACCGGCATTTCCGGCGTGCGCGTGACCTTGCGCGGCTCCGGCCCGGACGGCGTGCTGGGCAATGGCGATGATTTACATTTAAGCACCACCACGGGCGCGGACGGTTTGTATTTGTTCGATCATCTGCCGCCTGGCGCGTACCAGGTGTCGGTCAATCCGGCGGATGTGCCGGAACACACCATGACCACGCCGTTTAGCTATGTGCAAGCCCTGCGCGACGGCGACGCTTACCGCGCAGCGGACTTTGGCTTTGTCAAAACCGAAAAACCGCCCATCACCCCGCCGCCTGTGACGCCACCGGTCACGCCACCTGTGACACCGCCGGTTACGCCGCCTGTGACGCCACCGGTTATTCCTCCGGTCACGCCACCTGTGACACCGCCGGTTACGCCGCCTGTGACGCCACCGGTTATTCCTCCGGTTACGCCGCCCGTGATTCCGCCGGTTGAACCCCCCGTGACACCGCCGGTCAATCCACCGGTTACGCCGCCGGTGAATCCACCGGTTGAACCACCCGTGACACCGCCGGTCAATCCACCGGTTACGCCGCCGGTGAATCCACCGGTTGAACCACCCGTGACACCGCCGGTCAATCCACCGGTTACGCCGCCGGTGAATCCGCCGGTTGAACCCCCTGTGACACCGCCGGTCAATCCGCCGGAAGAATCGCCGCCGGATCAACCGCCTGTGCCGCCAGTGAATCCACCGGTCACGCCACCGGTGAATCCGCCAGTGGAGCCGCCTACTGAGCCACCGGTAGCCCCGCCGCCGGAAGAAGAACCGCCTGCTGCGTTCTTTGAATACCACTTGTTCTATGGCCGTGTGCCGCCGGGCGAGAAGGATATTCTGGAGTTGTGGTTTGGCGGCGAAATCGAGTACCGCATTCCGCCATTGCCCATTCAGCCGATTTACTCCGGCGCAGTGGCATCCGGCTCAACCGTGACCTTGATTTTGATGGATGTCAACGGCGTAATGATTGGCACCGAAACCGTGATGGCTGATTCTGGCGGCAACTGGCTGGCCTCTTTCCCCGGCCTGGTGCTATCGGATCAGCCGCACTCCGTCATCATGCAGCAACATGCGTCGCTGTATAACAACACCAGCATGAATATTTTCGATATTCGGACTTATTTCACGCCAGCGACCAGCGCGCAGTTGTTCTTCTCCAGCGAACTGTCAGTGCAGTCGATATTTGCCTTCTCGCCGTATGATTATCTGGTGGCGGTCAGCCGTGCCTATAACCATCCGTTTGGCACGAGCTGGAATGACTTTGATAAATATCAATATCTAGCCGCTTCCACCACCACCACACAGGCCGGACGGTAATCGGTAGCGCGTTATCCAAGCACGTGGCTCCAGCGGTTCCTCCGCTGGAGCCACATTGCTTTTCATCACGTTATGGAATAAACTTTTGCCTCTTCACTCACCTACCCTAGAGAGGAACCGCCATGCGCCAACCCCTGGTCGCCGGTAACTGGAAAATGAACGGCTCGCAACAAAGCGCCCAAGCCCTATTAACCGCCCTCAAACAAGGCATTGCTAGCGTCAACAAAGCCGAAGTGGCGGTATGTCCGCCTTTTATTTACATTCCGCTGGCAGCCAATTTGCTGCAAGGCACGCCCATTGTCTGGGGCGGGCAAAGCCTCTCCACCCAAGTCTCGGGCGCGTTCACCGGCGAAATCGCTGGCGCTATGCTGCACGATTGCGGGTGCAAGTACGTGATTGTTGGCCATTCTGAACGTCGTTCCCTGTATGGCGAAACCGATGCAGTGGTTGCGGAAAAATTCGTCGCCGCACAAACTGCTGGACTGATTCCGATTTTATGCGTGGGTGAATTATTGGAAGAACGCGAAAGCGGCCAAACCGAAACCGTGGTCAGCCGCCAATTAGAAGCCGTCATGCAACGCACAGGCGTGGCCGCGCTACGCAATGCCGTCGTTGCTTACGAACCTGTCTGGGCGATTGGCACCGGCAAAACCGCAACCCCCGAACAGGCGCAAGCCGTACATGCCTTCATTCGCCAACAAGTCAGCGCCCAAGACGCTGAAACCGCCAATGGCCTGCGCATTCTTTATGGCGGCAGCATGAAAGCCAACAATGCCCGCGAACTGATTAGCCAACCCGACATTGACGGCGGCCTGATTGGCGGTGCTGCACTGGTTGCTGAGGATTTTCTTGCCATCTGTGCGGCTGCGAATTAATTTTTTTATTCCCTGTAGGGACGGTGGTTTATCCCCGTCCATTTTTAATGCGCATTTTTAATGAGTCATTGGTATTTTTTCTAATTTATGCAAGATATTTTTCAAGTTTTACATGTTTTTATCTGCGCTGGCCTGATTGGGTTGGTACTCATTCAACACGGCAAAGGCGCGGATATGGGCGCGGGCTTTGGCGCGGGCGCATCTGGCACGCTGTTCGGCGCGCGCGGCTCGGGCAATTTTTTAACCCGATCCACCGCGATTTTAGCCACCGCCTTTTTCCTCAATAGCACAGTCCTGGCCTATTTCACCCTGCAACAGGCCAAGCCTTCTGCCAGTGTGATACAAAGTATTCCTACTGCTCCCGTTGCGCCAATCACCGATGTGCCCACGCCCAGCGTGCCGCCAGCCGTACCCACGCCCGCTGAACCACAAGCCGCCGCCCAAACCGTCACCCCAGCGGCGCAAGTCAGCACTGAGGAAGTAAAACCCGCACAATCCCCCGCGCCTGTGCCACTACAGCCCGCAACCCCGGAGCCGCCCACAGTCCCAACCCCAGTACCAGCGGATTCAAGTACTCAATAAACGTATGCTATAATTTTTATAACTTTGCCGACGTGGTGAAATTGGTAGACACGCTATCTTGAGGGGGTAGTGGCGCAAGCTGTATCGGTTCGAGTCCGATCGTCGGCACCATTTTAGTATTTCACACAGTCTCACACAGTACCAAAACCTGCATTGCTTCAAGCGATTGCGGGTTTTTTTGTGCCTGTAATCGTCTCATTTATCCCATAACCCATCTTTAACATAAAAATAAATAAGGAGATATAGCCATGAGTGAATTAAGCGAGTTATACAACCATGACTACACCGCATGGGCGCATCATACGGCGGAATTATTGAAGGCCGGGCGGTTTGCTCAACTGGACATTGAACATTTGGTAGCGGAACTGGAAGGCATGGGCGCAAGTGAACAGCGGGAACTGGAAAGCAGATTGCGCATATTGCTGGCGCATTTACTGAAATGGCAGTTTCAATATCGGCGATTAACCGACCGATGGGCGGAATTTGACGGGCGTAGCTGGCGTAATACGCTTATTACGCAACGGAAAGAAATAGAAATCCTATTGCGCAAATATCCCGGCGTAAAACGTTTTTTGCCAGGCGCATTGAATGAATCCTATCAAGACGCACGGGCGCTGGCCGCTGATGAAACCGATCTGGCGCTGAGTGTGTTCCCGGCACACTGTCCGTATACGCAAGAGCAAATTTTGGATAAGACGTATTACCCACCGATGGATTAAAGCATGTCACCCTGTATAATCAGCAATTCCCGCTCGTCTTTCTAACCGTCCACAAACCGTCCTGCCAGCGCATCCTGACCAACCTAAAGAACCTGGCGTACAAGACTTCCGTTGGCCAGATTGGGCGGGAGCGCCGCCGTGGCGGGAACGCCGCCATAGGGTTGAATTCTATACTGCAAACAGCCACAAACTGCGTTTTTTCACCCGTAGAGTTTGCCAAGCTACGGCTTGGCACTCCGTCCGACGCCTTAGCGCACTGAATAGCAGTGGGGATATGGCTGGATTTGAAAAGCGCAGTTTGTGATCGTGTATATCTGGAATATTGCTTATGAAACGCATTGATCTGCAAGGCAAGCGTCTGGCGGTTTATGGTTATGGCCGCGAGGGCCGTTCCGTGGTACGCGCGATCCGCCAGCGTTTACCAGAGCAGGCGCTTACTGTGCTGAACGATACGCCGCTGGATGCGCAAGATGCCCATGAATTGCGCGCAGCAGGCATTGACGTGCGTCAGGGCGCGGAAGCAGAATCGGCATTGGCGGAGTTTGAGGTAATTATCAAATCTCCTGGCATTTCGCGTTATTTGCCGCGCTGGCAGGGATTGCCTGGCATAATCACTTCCGCCACGCGCCTGTGGCTGGCGGAACATGCAACTGCGCGGGTGGTGGCAGTAACAGGCAGTAAAGGCAAAAGCACGACTGCCAGTTTGCTTGCGCATTTGCTCAACCATGCGGGCATTGCTGCTACGCTGGGCGGAAACATTGGCAAGCCTTTGTTTGACTTGCCAGAAACTCCGCCGCCGCAGGTGTGGGTGGTGGAATTGTCCAGTTATCAAACCAGTGATTTAGACCAGCCAGTGGCCTTGGCCGTGCTGGTGAATTTGTTTCCCGAGCATTTGGATTGGCATGGCAGCGTGCAGCGTTATTATCAGGACAAGCTCAATCTGGCGCGCCAAGCAGAGGTGGTGCTGGCCAATGCGGCAGATGCTGCATTGGTCGGATTTTTGGCGGAAATCCCTGGCATGATGGATAAAACGCGCTGGTTTAACCATGCGCAGGGCCTGCGTGCCGACAATAGCGCGCTGTGGCGCGATGATGAAAAATTATTGAGCCAAGACGAATGGCCGTTGCTGGGCGCGCACAATTTGTCCAACCTCGCCGCTGCGTTGGCTGCTGCGCGCTATTTGGGCGCAGAGTGGGCACCTTGCCTACAGGCTGCGCGCACTTTCCGTGGCCTGCCGCATCGTTTGTACATTTTGGGCGAGCGGGACGGCGTGCGTTATGTGGATGACAGCATTTCCACCACGCCGCAATCGACTCAGGCCGCGCTGACAGCGTTTGCCGCCGTGCCAGTGACGTTGCTGGTAGGCGGATACGACCGGGGTTTGGATTGGAGTGATGTGGTGGCCTATCTGGCCGAGCATCCTATTCACCTGATGATTACCATGGGGGCGAGCGGCCCGCGCATCGCTGCTGCCATGCAACTTGCGTTGGGCGCATCGCGGCTGGTGCAAGCCGCATCGCTGGCGCAAGCTGTGGCCATTGCCCAAGCGTGCACGCCAGCGGGCGGTGTGGTATTGCTTTCTCCTGGCGCTCCCAGTTATGGTATGTTCCACAATTTCCAGGAACGCGGGCAAGCGTTCGCCTTGGCCGCCGGGCTGCCGCACCCGGAACACGGGCGTTACCCGGAACACGGGCGTAACCCGGAACACGGGCGTTCTGCGGCGTCATGATGTGTAGAGGTACTCTCCAATGCTACAACCCTTATTGAATGATTTGCTGGAACTGCGCCACCAGGCGCAAGCCATTGGCCTGGCCTCGCGCCATCCGGTGAATTCTGTGCTGTGCGGCTTGTATGCCTCAGTATTCCGTGGCCAAGGCATGGATTTCGAAGAAGTGCGCGAATACCGCGAAGGCGATGAAATCCGCAACATGGATTGGCGCGTCACCGCACGCACTGGCGTGCCGCATTTGAAAGTATTCCGCGAAGAACGCCAACGCAGTGTTATGCTGTGCGTGGATGTGGGCGCACACACCCACTTCGGCACCCAGGGCACGTTTAAAAACGTGCAAGCGGCTAAAATCGCCGCACTGTTAGGCTGGTCTGCCAGCGTCAACCAAGACCGAGTGGGCGGCTTGCTGTTTGGCAGCGCCCGTGTTCCGGGCAGCGCAACCGAGTTTACTTTTTTTCATCCCAGCCGCGAACGTCGCGCGCTGTGGCCGCTGTTGCGCGCGCTGACCGAGCCATCCGCGCCGTGGGCTGAAAATGAAGCAACAAGCACGGACGGGCCAACCGACCCACTGCCCGCCGCGCTCGACAAACTTGGCCAAGGCAGCCCCACTGGCGCGCTGCTGCTGGTGATTGCAGATTTCAATCGCAATCTAGCCGCATTGGAACAGGCGCTGGGACGCTTGCGCCAACGCCATGAAGTGGTGCTGTTTCCTTTGGACGATCTGGCTGACCATACACTGCCCGACATCGGCCCAGCCTGGTTTATCGGCCCGGATGGACACCGCGTATTGGTCGATACCAGCAATCCTGTCGGCCTAGCGCACTACCGCCAGCAATGGGAAGAGCGCCGCAGCCATTTATCGCGCATCGGCAAGCGCTTGGGCGTGGATGTTTTGCCAATCGCCACCCATGAAGACGCCCACCGCGCGCTGGTTACTGGCTTGCGCCGCCGGATGCGGCGCTTGGCAGCGCGATCTGCCTGGCGGTGACCGCATGAAACTTGGCGTTAGGGCAGGCATAAAACCCGCCAGGGCAGGCATAAAACCCGCCCCTACATTACTGCATCCGCGCCATTGGCCCATATGGCTGGCCATGGGGGTGCTGCGATTGGCGGCCTGGCTGCCTCTGCGCAGCCAGCACACCGTAGGCGCGTGGTTGGGGTTGCGCGCAATGCGGTTCATGCCCCGGCGCAGGCACATTGTGGACACCAACCTGCGCCTGTGCTTTCCTGAATGGGACGAAGCCACTCGCACGGCGCAAGTGCGCGCGCACTTCGCCGCATTGGGGATAGGACTGTTGGAACTCGCTGACGCCTGGTGGGCTACAGATGCCAAGTTACGCGCCTGGGTAAACATCCAAGGCTTGGAACACCTGGACGCTGGGTTGGCCAAGGGCCGGGGCGTGCTGTTGCTGTCTGCGCATTTTTCTAACCTGGAATTGGGCGCACGCCTGTTGTTGCTGCACCGCGCTATCCACGGCGTATACCGTCCGCACGAAAATCCCGTGTTAAACTGGCTCATGACGCGCAACCGCGAACGCTATGCCGAGGCGGCGATTCCGCGCGATGACGTGCGCGCCATGATGCGTTGCTTGAAAAAAAATGGCGTGCTGTGGTTCGCGCCCGATCAGAATTTTGGCCACAAACACAGCGTATTCGCTGACTTTTTCGGCGTGCCTGCTGCCACCAACACCGCCACCGCACGCTTAGCAGAAATGACGGGCGCGGCAGTGGTGCCCTTTTTTTGTCACCGCCTGCCGCATGGCCAGGGCTACCGCATCACCCTCCAGCCCGCGCTGGAGGATTTTCCTGCCACCGCGTCCCCGGATTGGTTGCAACAGGCCACGCAACGGGTCAATCACGTGATTGAAGATGCCATACGCCAAGCCCCGGAACAATATTTTTGGGTTCACCGTCGCTTCAAAGACCGCCCCCCAGGCGCGCCCGACGTGTACGCACGCTGAATCCGCCTATGTCGCCTATTGCACAACGTATTTTTGACAACCTTACCACAGCGGTGTTGTGGTTTGACCGCGACCTACGTTTGCAGGCCATCAATCTGGCAGCAGAATCGTTGCTGGAAATCAGCTTCAAGCAAGCGCGCGGCCTGCCAGCGCTGGCATTGTTTTTAGAGCCAGACAAACTGCCGCGCGCCATGGCGCGCTCGCAGCGCGACAATGTGGTGACCACCGAATATGGCATCACACTAGATTTGGCACTGGGTCGACGCATCACCGTGGACTACACGCTCACGCCAGTGGCGGACGCTGGCGAGGCCGAGGGAGCGCGTGAAATGCTGGTGGAAATGGCGCGTATGGATCAATGGTTGCGCCTGAGCCGCGAGGAAAATTTGATCATGCAACAGCAAACCACCCAACA
Source organism: Dichelobacter nodosus (assembly GCA_020720085.1). Classification (GTDB taxonomy): domain Bacteria; phylum Pseudomonadota; class Gammaproteobacteria; order Beggiatoales; family Beggiatoaceae; genus DYPE01. The sequence goes on from DYPE01000017.1 coordinate 26,625, forward strand.
CGTGATCAGCAGTTTAGCGCATGAAATGAAAAATCCGCTGGGCGGCCTGCGCGGCGCAGCACAATTGTTGGCGCGCCAACTGGCCGATACGCCTGAATTGCGCGAATACACTGAAATTATCGTGCACGAGGCCGATCGCTTGCGTAATTTGCTGGATCGTATTCTCGGCCCGCGCGAATTGCCAGTCATGACGCCGTTCAATATTCACGAAACCCTGTGTCGCGCCGGACGGCTGATTACGGCGGACACGCCGGATGAAATTCAGGTGCTCACCGATTTTGATCCCAGCATTCCTGACGTGACCGGCGATGCGGATCAGATTTATCAGGCGATTTTGAACATGGTGTGCAATGCGGCGCAAGCCTTGCGCGATCAGGAAAACCGCACCACGCCCGGTCAGATTGTGCTGCGCACGCGCGTGCGCCGCCGCATGACTTTGGGCAGCAAGCTGCATAAACTGGTGCTGCAAATTGACATTTGCGACAATGGCCCAGGCATTCCCAGCGAAATCCGCGACCGCGTGTTTTACCCGTTGATTACAGGCCGCCCTGGTGGCACCGGGCTGGGGCTGTCCATCGCCCAAGGCTATATTTATCGCCACGGTGGCCTGATTACCTGCAACAGCGAGCCGGGCGAAACCGTGTTTACATTATGGCTACCGTTGCCTGACGCCAAATTGCCGCGCTTATGACCCCGCTGATTGCCACTCCGCCCAAATCTGTGCTGCGCCAAGTGGGCAAGGCCATTGCCGATTTTGCCATGATCCAACCTGGCGACCGTATTTTGCTCGGCCTGTCTGGCGGCAAGGATTCGTTGGCACTGCTGCACATTCTGCGCGATTTGCAACGCCGCGCGCCGGTGCGTTTTACGCTGGGCGCGGCCACCGTGGATCCGCAAATCGACGGCTTTGACCCCTCGGTGTTGCAGCCCTATTTAGCCGAATTGGGCATACCCTATTTTTACTGCCGCCAACCCGTGCAGGAAGAGGCGCAACACCACATGAAAGGCGATTCGTTTTGCGCGTATTGCGCGCGCATGAAACGCGGCATTTTGTACACCACCGCACGGCGTGAAGGCTACAATGTCCTAGCGCTGGCGCAGCATCTCGATGATTTGGCAGAAAGTTTTTTGATGTCAGCCTTCCGTGGCGGACGCTTGCAAACCATGAAAGCGCATTACACCATTGATGCAGGCGACTTGCGCGTGATCCGCCCGCTGGTGTACGCGCGCGAACGCCAAACTGCCGATTTTGCGCGCGCCGCACACTTGCCGGTGGTGCTCGACAATTGCCCGGCGTGCTTTACTAAACCCACTGAGCGCGCGCGCGTCAAAGCGCTGCTGGCGCATGAGGAACAGGAAAATCCGCGTGTGTTCAAAAGTTTATTGCAAGCGATGCGGCCATTGCTGAAGCGCGCGCCCATAGCATTCGACACAGCCAAGGAGTTTGACCATGAAGATGAAAATGCCTGAACCCCACGCAATCGCCGCCATGGTCGCGCGCGCGTTGCAAGAAGACCTTGCATCGCAATGCGTGGGCGCAGGCGATGTCACCGCCCGCTTGGTTACCGAGGAACAAAAGGCTGAAGCCGTAATCATCGCGCGCGAAACCGCCATTCTCGCGGGCCAGGCGTGGGCGGAAGAAGTGTTCCGCCAAGTGGATGCCCGCGTGCGCATCGCCTGGGACACGGCTGACGGCACGCCCATGCACGCGGATCAGCGCCTGTGTACGCTACGCGGCCCCGCACGCGCCTTGCTTACGGGAGAGCGCACTGCATTGAATTTTCTGCAAACCTTATCGGCCACTGCCACGCAAACGCAACGCTATGTCGAGTTGGTGGCAGGCACAGGCGCGCAAATTTTGGATACACGCAAAACCTTACCCGGCCTGCGCGCTGCGCAAAAATACGCCGTGGTCGCAGGCGGCGGACGCAACCACCGCCATGGTTTGTACGACGCTTATTTGATTAAAGAAAATCATATTCTGGCCGCAGGTTCCATCACTGCCGCCGTGCAGCAAGCACGCGCATTGCGCGCAGATTTAGCCGTGGAAACCGAGGTCGAAACCCTGGCAGAACTTGAGGAAGCATTGGCCGTTGGCGCGGACATTGTGTTGTTGGATAATTTTGACCTCGCGCAATTGCGCCAGGCGGTTGTTATTACCCAAGGCCGCGCCAAATTAGAAGCCTCGGGCGGCATCACCGCCGCCAACGTGCGCGCCGTGGCAGAAACCGGCGTGGATTACATTTCCATCGGCGCGCTGACCAAAGACGTGCGCGCAGTGGACTTGTCCATGCGCTTTATGGCCCCCGCCAAGTGGAGTAACAAGAGGGGCGAAATGTCGCGGCTACGTGAAAAATGTCAGTACGAAATCTAACGCGACATTTTGCCCACCATAAACATGGTACGGCGCGCTATGGAAATAGGTGGGCGGGAATTACTGCTTGAAATCTGGCGAAAATCCCGCCTTCGCGCTATGCTTGCTGGTCATGGACGACTTTCTCACCCGCTGCCTGCTGTTAGACCTGGAAACCAATCCCGAAAACGCCGCGATACTTAAAATCGGTGCGCTGTTTCGCGGTCAGGTATTCTTGCGCCAGGGGCGTTTCAAACTGGAGGAAGCATTAGCATCACTGGATGAATTCGCCACGGATGCGGATTTTGTACTCGGTCATAATCTGCTGTGCCACGACTTGCCGATTCTGTACGCCGCCGCGCCGCATTTGGCGCTGCATCGCAAGCCGGTGATTGATTCGCTGTATTTGTCGCCCCTCGCGTTTCCGCAAAATCCCTATCATCGTTTGGTCAAAAACTACAAGCTGGTGCATGACACCGTCAACGATCCGGTGGCGGATGCGCGTTTATCAGCGACTTTGTTCAGCGAGGAATGCCAAGCCTTCAGCCAGATGAAAGCCGCTGGCGAAGGCGATTTGGCGGCGTTTTATCGCTTTTGCCTGGAAATCGAACTGCCCGGTTTGGGCGAGGTGTTCAAAACGTTGAGTATTCCCGCCATTCAGCCCCCGACTGCGGTGGCTTTGCTTCGGCAGAAAAAATACGCTGAGCGGGTGTGCCGGAATGCGCTGCAAACGTTGCTCTCCGCGCCGCTAAACAAAGCAGCGCTAGCGTATGCCGTCGCCTGGCTGAGCGTGGCGGACGGCAACTCCGTGCTGCCGCCGTGGGTGCGCTATTCCTTCCCGGAAGTCATCGACATTCTCCATCGCTTGCGCGAAGTGGATTGCGGCGATGCTCACTGCGCGTATTGCCGCACCAATCACGATGTAGTCGGGCATTTGCAGATGTTTTTTGGGTATTCTGCGTATCGTGAAAAACCCGTCGCGGAAGATGGCAGCAGCTTGCAGCAGCAGATTGTCGAAGCTGGGATGCGCCAGCAGCCGATGCTGGCAATTTTACCCACCGGCGGCGGTAAATCCCTGTGCTATCAGGTTCCGGCATTGGTGCGTTATCGCCGTCGGGGTGTGCTGACCATTGTGATTTCGCCGCTGCAAGCTTTGATGAAAGACCAGGTGGATGGCTTGATCAAACGCACCGGCACGCCTTTCGCCTACGCCTTGTACGGCATGTTGACGCCGCCGGAACGTCATGATGTGCTGGAAAAAGTGCGCCTGGGCGATGCCGCAATTCTCTACGTCTCGCCGGAACAACTGCGCAACAAAAGCTTTCGCGGTGCCATTGCCCAGCGTGAAATCGGCTGTTGGGTGTTCGACGAGGCGCATTGCCTATCCAAATGGGGGCATGATTTTCGCCCTGATTATCTGTACGCCGGGCGCTTTGTGCGCGAGTTCGCCCACGAACAAAAACAACCCGTGTCGCCGGTAGCCTGTTTTACCGCCACCGCCAAGCAGGATGTGGTTGATGAAATTTGTGGGTATTTTCAGCGTGAGTTGCAACAGGATTTTCTATTATTCAGAAGTGGCGTGGAGCGCGATAACTTGCGCTTTGATGTCCAACTCACCAGCAACAACGAAAAATACCCTCATGTTCATCGCCTGCTGCTGGATTTGGAGCCGGATGGTTGCGCCGTAGTCTATACCGCGACCCGTGGCCGCACTGAGGAACTGGCGGAATTTCTCAACCATAACGCGCAGCCGATTCGCGCCGCCGCGTTTCACGCCGGACTGGATGCGCCGCAAAAACAGGACATCCAAAACGCTTTTATGGGCGATGAAATTCCCGTGATTTGCGCCACCAACGCCTTCGGCATGGGCATCGACAAGGAAAACGTGCGCTTGGTGGTTCATGCCGACATTCCCGGTTCGCTGGAAAATTATCTGCAAGAAGCCGGACGCGCCGGGCGTGACCGCGCGCCCGCCCGCTGTGTGTTGCTGTACGACGAGCGGGACATCGAAACTCAATTCAAACTCAATGCGATGTCTGAATTGAGCCGCGCCGACATCGCGCAAATCCTCCGCGCTTTGCGCCGTGCCCGCCGCAAGGATTCTGATACGGTGGTCATCACCAGCCAGGAATTGCTACGCAGCGATGAATTGGAATTGAGTTTTGAAGCCGACGACCGCATGGCGGACACCAAGGTCAAAACCGCCGTGGCGTGGCTGGAACGCGCCGGTTTTATCGAACGCAACCAGAACCGCACCAGTGTGTTTCAAGGCAAGCCGCTGTTGAACCTGGACGAAGCCAAAACCCGCATCCAACGCCTGAAATTACCCAAGCTGGTGGCGGACGGCTGGCTGCGCTTATTTGAGGTCATGCTCAACGCCAATCTGGACGAGGGTTTGAGCGCCGACCAATTGGCGGAATTGGCGGCTATCAGTGCGCCACGTCTACCGTTCACTGAGCCTGTCGAAGTGAACACTGTGGCACCTCGCCCCCTTCCCTTCGGCATGGCTCAGGACAAGCGACAGGCTCAGGGTGCGGGTATCACCGCCGCCCAACAAGTCATCCGTTATCTCAACGACATGGCGGCGCAAGGCTTTATCAGCCAGGGAATGCAGCTTACCGCTTTCATCAAAACCAGCGGTACTCAACGCGCCGACAAAGTGTTTCGCGCCGTGTGCGAACTCGAAAAAGCCATGCTGGATGTGATGCGCGAACAGGAACCGGACGCGGCCCAACTCACCTGGCTGGACATTTCGCTTCGCTTGTTGAATCAAACTTTGCTGGATCGCGGTCACGCCAGCCACAAAGAAACCCTGCGCAACCTGCTCAAAAGCCTCGCTTACGACGGCAGAGGCATGGCGGGTAGCCGTGGCAGTCTCGATTTACGCTATGTGCAGCAGGATTTTTACAAAGTCCGTTTACAACGCGACTGGACGGCGCTGCAAGCCACCGCTGAACGCCGCCGTGCCGTGGCGGGTGTGATTCTCGACGCATTGTTGAAAAAGGCAGGCACTAATAGCGGCGAACTCCTCATCGCTTTCAGCTACGACGAGTTGATTCAGGCCGTGCAACGAGATTTGGCTTTAAGCGCTGACCTCAAAGACCCGCAAGCCGCTGTCGAGCGCGGTTTGCTGTTCCTCCACGAACAACACGCGCTGATTCTTCAGCAAGGTTTGGCGGTATTCCGCCAAGCCATGACCATCGACATTCTGCCTGCCAGCAAAGGCCGCCGTTACGGCAAAGGCGACTACGAAGCCCTGCATCATCACTACATGGAACGGATTATCCAGGTACATGTGATGAACGAATACGCCCGCTTAGGCATGGAAAAAATCCGCGAAGCGTTGAGCTTGGTGGCGGCGTATTTCTCCCTGGAACGCAAACACTTTCTGGAGAAATATTTCAGCCAGCGCAAAGAGATGCTAGAACGCGCCACCAGTGCCGAATCTTACCGCGCCATTAGAGTTGTTCCCAAATAAGCCAAAAGGCTGATTTCATCGTTCATAACCTATTGTTTTTACTGATGTGGGTTTTATTTGGGAACAACTCTATTGTCGATAGCCTTGGCAATCCGGCACAAATCGGCATTGTCGCCAGTGACGACAGCGAAAATAGCCTGATTCTTGCCGGGCCGGGTTCCGGTAAAACCCGCGTGGTGGTGCATCGTTGCGCGTATTTGCTGCGCGTCAAACGGGTGTCGCCGCGCAGTATTTTGGTGCTGTGTTTTAATCGCTATGCCGCGCTGGAATTGCGTCAGCGCTTGCGTATTTTAGTAGGCGATGATGCGCGTGGGGTGACGGTGCAGACTTATCACGGCTTGGCATTGCGGCTCAGTGGCATATTGCTCAACGGCAAACGCGAACAAATCAACTTTGAGCAATTGATTCGCAATGCCACCGACTTACTGCGCGGTAATCAGGACATTCCCGGCCTTGAACCTGACGAATTACGCGAACGCCTGCTGGCGGGCTATCGCTACATTTTGGTGGACGAATACCAGGACATCGACCCGGGCCAATACGATTTTATTTCTGCCATCGCCGGACGCAGCGAACAAGACCCGGAAGCCAAACTCAGCATTCTCGCCGTGGGCGACGACGACCAGAACATCTACGGTTTTCGTGGCGCGAATATCGAATTTATCCGTCGCTTTGAGCAGGATTATCAGGCCAAACGCTATTATCTCACCGAGAACTACCGCTCCAGCGCCCATATCATCCAAGCCGCCAACAGCCTCATCGCCCATAACCGGGAACGCATGAAAACCGCTCAGCCTATCCAAATCGACAAACAGCGCCGCAAAAACCCGCCTGGCGGCATCTGGCAACACCGCGACCCATTGAGCCAAGGCAGAGTGCAAATCATCAACGTCACCAATGCTGCCCAACAAGCGCAAGCGGTGGTCAACGAATTGCTGCGCCTGCAAAAGCTCGACAACACCTGGAACTGGAACGACTGCGCCATCTTCGCCCAACGCTGGGAATCCCTGATGCCGATTCGTGCCTTGTGTGAACACCAGCAAATCCCGCTGCAATGGGGTTTGGACGGTGACACACTGCCATCACTGTCGCGTATTCGTGAAATCGCACATTTTTTAGACACACTCAAAAACCGTAAAGACGAATATTTTGCGCCCGAAGCTTTACGGGAATTAGCCGGACAAGGCAATGCCTGGCAATCGCTGCTGCAAGATTTAATTGACGCTTGGGAATTGGACGCAGGAAGCGCCCCGCAGCCCAGCCGCTATATCCAGGAATATTTTTACGATGCGCTACGCGAATTCAAACGCCAACGCGGCAACGGTGTATTCATCACCACCATCCACCGCGCCAAAGGCTTGGAATTCAAGCATGTGTTCATTCCAAATGAGCCACCCGATAACAGCGACAATGAAGCACAACGCCGCCTGCTGTATGTTGCCATGACTCGTGCGCAGGAAACCCTACAACTGTTCCAACGCCGGGACTGCCACAATCCCCATCTTGGATTGCTGCAAGGCGATATTTTCTATCGCGACACACCCGCCGATATAGCTATCAATCCAGAATTGCTACAAATCCACTTTGACGTACTCAAATTGAGCGATATTTTCCTCAACCATGCAGGCCAACAACCACCGAATCACCCTATTCATCAAGCACTCGCCAATCTGCAAGTGGGTGATTCATTGAGCCTACAGGCACAAAACAACAAACTGCTGTTGCTGAACGCCAGACAGCAAGTTATCGCGCAACTGTCCAAATCCGCCCAAATGACATGGCAAGCGCGTTTGCCGAACACTCTGGAGATTCGTGTACTTGCCATCTACACACGCTTGGTGGAAGACTCAGACTCGGAATGGCGGAAAAATTTACGCTGTGAACGCTGGGAGGTGCCGTTGTGTGAGGTGAAGTGGAAGGACAGCAGTTCCCGCCCGCCCATTTCCATACTAGAATAATGGGAAATAAACCACAAAGACATTCCCTAAAGTCGGCAACAACCAATCTGTTGGTCGCAGTGGCGGGTAACTTCTCATTAACCCCCGGCAAAACTATTTAACCATCTGCTGAGATTGG
>DYPE01000018.1:0-946 GCA_020720085.1 Dichelobacter nodosus
GTGAGCAACGAACCCTGCGACAAGCTCAGGGCAAGAAGATATTGCCCATCTTACCTGGCTGTACGGCATTTTGAAAAATCGCCAACCGTTCGACAGCGCAAAGTTTTATCAAACTTTACCAACATTTTGATTGTTAATCTATTTTTTATTGAGGATTGGGGTTGACAACAGAGTATCTACCTTGCTAAACGCATCCGCCGTGCACTGGCAGAACTGCACGAAAAGGGTTACGTGCAGGGTTACTCCAGCAAAGAAAAAGACGATACTGGAAAATATACCTTGAACGCGCACCGTTTGAGCTTTCTTCTTGCGCTTACGCCCCTAACCACAAGAGAGCCGCTAACGTCATAAAAAGCTCAGCTTATGGGCGATTGCAGTATATTAACTGGTTTTTTACGTTCATTTTGCTATTCCCAAGAACACGGCCAAGCAACGCTCAATCTCTACTAGCGTATTTGCGTTGATGCGCCCGAAGGCTGGCCCTACCTTGTCGCGCTTCACCGTCATAGCCTTGTCCACCATCACCTGTGAAAGCTTCTGCAAGTTGTTTTCGATACTTGGCTGCACGCTAACACGAAGCAACGGTGCAGCAACAAGCGTGCTGGTAATAGGCAATACTGTTACGCTCGCGTGTTCGCTGAACTGGTCTGCTTGGATGACCAATGCGGGGCGTGACTTGCCAAAGTCGCCTTGCATGGCAATGGTCACAAAGTCTCCGCGCATCATGCAGTCCAGCCATTCACGTCGGCTAAAGCGTCATCCATGAACTGCTGCATGGCCGTGTCGGCGTTGTCTGCCTGAGCCACAAGCCTGGATTGGCGGCGACATTCCTCCGCAAAGTCCGGGCGGCGTGTATCAGGCACCCAGATTTGCACCGGGCGCAGTCCTGCCATGCGCAGCGCGTCGCGGCGCTTTTGAACTCGTGCGTTAACGTGCGTGGTTCCCA
>DYPE01000018.1:1046-34490 GCA_020720085.1 Dichelobacter nodosus
TTTGAAGCTCCTTTTAAGTTACATGTAACATCATGCGTGACTATACACGGCAACTGAACTCGTGCGTTAACGTGCGTGGTTCCCATTTGAAGCTCCTTTTAAGTTACATGTAACATCATGCGTGACTATACACGGCAACTTCGTTACATGCAACAAAATTATACGCGGTGCGCCACGCTCCAGTTTGGCGGTATGACAGGATTTGGTGCTTCCAAGACTGAGTTCCCAAGCTGGGCAACGATGGCGCGTAAATTTAGTCGCTGTTTTTCAATCTGGCTTGCAGAGGGCAGTCCGGATTATAATGTCGACTTACTCCCTACGAATCGCCTACAATTATTAATGAAAATTTTCGACCGCCACGCGCCGTTTGCGCGCCTTGGGCTGGAACGCTTCCGCCCTGCCGCACGCACGGGCAACCTGTCCGCTACTGGCCAAATTTGCTTGCTGATGCACGACGAAGTGCTGGTTCACCTGGGCAGCGGGCGTTATTGCGGCTTAACCGAAACCGACGACTGTCTGCATCTCGTTGATCCAGATCGCTTGGCTGAAGGTGCGCGTAACCTATTGGCAGACGGGGTGGAGCAAACCATCACGTTGGCTTTGCCTAGCCATGAATTCGTGGCTACCCAACTGAGCCTGCCTGGCATTGCGGCCAAAGATTTGGCCAATGCGGCGCGTTATCAGACGACCATGCTGCTGCCGGGCGCGGAACCGTTGTTGCTGGCTATACATCCCAACCAAGCGGACGCACCGGAGCATGTGGCGCTATGGCTGCCTGTGGCGCGCGCCGAGGCGCTGTATCAAGCGTTTGCTGCACGCGGATTGCGCCTGGCTGACATCATTCCGCGCCCGTTGGCCGCTGTGATAGCGTTGGACGGTCATGAATCCATCCAAGATCAGGACGCCACCACCTTCACGCAAATCGAATGGCAAGGCCGCGCCATCCGCAATTGGTGGTACTTGCCGTTGGCAGAATACCACGACCCGACTTTTCAAGCGCAACTCGGCACGCTAGCGCCGCCCACGCGCACCCTGGCCTGTTTGGATGACTGGCGCAAACTGCCCGCGTTGTCACCTGCCATCCCGCGTGCGTATGGACTGGTGCCGCCGGGCGCACAGTCCGAACGCGCGCAGGCGCAACGCCAAATTCGCCGCCGGTTGTGGTGGTCGCTGGCTGGTGTGGCAGCATTTCTATTGCTGGTGGCGATTGCTGCGCTGTACCGCTACGAATATCGGCTAGAGCGCGATGTGCGCAATTTACGCGCAACCACGCGCGATGTCAGCCAGTTACGCGCGGAAGTATTTGAAATTGAAGAGCGTTATGCGCCCATTTTACAATTTCCCCAACAAAACGTAGCCAGCCTGCTACAAACCATGGATACGTTAATTCCTAAGGACAGCCACTTAACTGCACTGCGCTTGGAAGACGGCGCGGTGGAAATAGAAGGTTACAGCCCTAACCCCACGGTTTTATTAGAAGCATTGTCGCGCCAGCAAGAATTTATAGAAGTGAAATTCAGTTGTGACATTCAAAGCGAACCAGGCCGTGCGGACATGGAAAAATTCTGCATACACTTTTTTCTCGCGGGCATTGACGTGCCGGGATATCTACAACAATTCTTTCCTGCCAACAATGAGTAATCCGCTGTGAATACCCGCGAAAAAAAACTATTGCAACTGGCTGCACTGATTTTTGCCTTATATTTTTTACCGTTTCAAATCGGGCCTAAGGGGATGGAATTTGCGCGCGCGCATCTGGATTACATTGAAAATACCAAAGCCGAAATCAAACGCATCCGCCAATTGTTGCAGCAAAACCAAGCCTGGCGCGACAAACATGTACACACGCTGGCAGAACAAACGCGCATAGAAAATGGCCTGTTGCAAGGAGCCAGCCCAGAAATCATCACCGCCCGTATGCAGCGCGCACTCAAAGATACCGCACAAAACGCGGGGGCGCGCGTGGTGAAAATGGAAGTGCCAGAACTCAATGCCACGGGCAATTTGGTGCTGGTCACGCAAATTATGGAAGTGGAAACCGATTCCGCTGCACTGATGAAGTTGGTAGAAGGTTTGCGCGACAACCCGGTATTTATGCCGGTGACCCTGTTAGAAGCGCGATCCATGCGCCAAAAAATCTTGCAAGTTTCCTTAAAGGTTATAGGCTTCAGCCAAGCCATCGTGCCCGCCGCACCCGCAGAGGCCGTCTCTCCGCCCGCGCCCGCTACGCCGTAACCCCCTGCCATGGCGGACATTGTGCTGACCACGCTCAACGCACGCTACAGCCATACTGCACTGGGCCTGCGCTACTTATTCGCCAATCTGGGCGAGTTGCAAGCGCGCGCGGCAATTCAAGAGTTCACCATCGCCCAGCGCCCGCACGACATTGCTGAACACATTTTGGCAGCCAATCCGCGCATCATCGGCCTGGGGCTGTATATTTGGAATGCCCGCGAAACCGCGGAATTGGCGGCAATTCTCAAGCAACTGCGTCCAGACATCTACCTTGTGGCAGGCGGCCCGGAGGCCAGCCACGAATGGGCGCAACAGCCCATTGCCGCGTGGGTAGATTATGTGATTCAAGGGCCGGGCGACTGGACTTTTGCCCGTTTGTGCCGCGCCCTCTTGGCGGGCGAAGCGCCTGCTGGTGCGGTGTTGGCGGGAGAAACGCCCGATTTGCGGCAATTGGCGCTGCCCTACCGTTTTTACAGCGATCACGACATTGCCCATCGCGTGATTTACGTTGAAGCTTCGCGCGGCTGCCCCTTTCGCTGTGCATTTTGCCTGTCTGCGTTGGACAAAACCGCAGTGGCGTTTGACCTCGCCGCTGTGCTGGCAGAATTGGATCAACTGTGGCAACGCGGCGCGCGCCGCTTCAAATTTGTGGATCGCACCTTCAACCTCAATCCCGCGTGGTGTGCGCAATTGCTGGATTTCTTTTTGGCGCGAATCGATGGCCAGACATTTTTACATTTTGAAGTGGTGCCTGACCGCTTGCCAGAGGCATTAAAAAGCCGGTTGCAACAGTTTCCGCCTGGCAGCCTGCAATTGGAAATCGGCGTGCAGACCTTCAATCCCGAAGTGCAAGCGCGTATCCAGCGCGTGCAACACAACGTCCGCGCGCAAGAGAACTTGCGCTTTTTGCGCGAACAAACCCACGCCCATTTGCACACTGACCTGATTTTCGGCTTGCCCGGCGAAACGCTGGCCAGCATTGCCAACAGTTTCAACCAACTGGTGGCGCTCAATCCGCACGAAATCCAACTGGGCATACTCAAACGCCTGCGCGGCGCGCCCATCAACGCACTCAGCGCAACATTTGCCATGCGCTACAGTCCTTTTCCGCCCTATGCTTTGCTCGCCAGCGCCACCTTGGATTTCGCCTTGATGCAGCGGCTAACACGCTTGGCGCGCTACTGGGACGTGATCGCCAATTCTGGACGCTTTCGCCACACGTTGCCGCTGCTGTTGGGCACGCAAGACCCGTTTTCACGCTGGTTAGCGCTCAGCGATTGGTTATACGCCGCCATTGGCCAAACCCACCACATTGCGCTAGAACGTTGGTTTGATTGGCTATACCAAGGTGGCCAAGCTGTGCTCGCGCTGCCGCCCATTGTGTTGCAAGCCGCGTTGCAAGCGGATTTTCTCGCCAGTGGCGTGAAAAAAAATCCCGCGTTTTTAACCGCGCGCGCCCATGCGCCCGCTGTGGCGCGTCATACCACTTTGCCGCGCCAGGCGCGGCATACAGTCGTTTCCGATGCACAAACTCAAGTAGACGGCGGCGCAGTGTTAGATGTGGCAGTGGGTTCCTCCAAGTCGTAATCCGGCACAGGTGGGGTGTCAAGATCGTGAAAGGAATCGTCCAAACGGCGCAAACTTTCACAGAGGTGATTGATTTTACGGTCAGTTGTATGTAAATGATCTAAAATGCAATGAATGGCGTGCGCCACTGGATCAGGCATGTCGCGGGTCGCACCATACGCATCAAATCCCATTTTCTTGGCCGTTTCCGCACGGTTTTTTTGTTGCGCATCGTCTACCGCCGCGCGTTTTTCCACCACCCGTCCAGGAATACCCACCACCGTGGCATTGGCTGGCACCGGCTTGAGCACCACTGCGTTGGAGCCGATGCGCGCGCCTTCACCTATCACAATCGGCCCTAGCACTTTCGCGCCCGCGCCGACCACCACTTGATTGCCCAGTGTCGGGTGGCGTTTGCCTTGTTGCCAACTGATGCCGCCCAGCGTAACCCCGTGATATAAAGTACAATCATCGCCGATTTCTGCGGTTTCGCCAATCACCACGCCCATGCCGTGATCAATGAAAAACCGCCGTCCAATGCGCGCGCCCGGATGAATTTCTATGCCGGTCAACCAGCGCGCCAAGCCCGCTAACAAACGTGCGGGCAGCTTCCAACCCCAGTTCCACAACCGGTGATTCAGGCGGTGGAATAACAGCGCATGTACGCCAGGATAGGTCAGCACAATTTCCAGCGTGCTGCGCGCCGCTGGGTCGCGGTCAAATACGCAAAGTATGTCTTCTTTGAGATGGCTAAACATAAGATGCCTTTAGGGTGTTGTAACAAATAAAAAACAACGAAAAAATAGTGTTGCGTGATAGGAAAGCGCGTGGCTTACGCCTCGCCAGTTTCCACCAATTCCCGCAACACTGTGGTGGCGTAGCCACCAGCGGGCAGGGCAAAGTGCAGTTCCAGTTGATCCGGGCTTGGCCACTGCCAGGCCAATTCGGCTACGCTCAAGCGCAAGGGACGGCGTTCTTGGTTCAGACCCGCGTCTGCCAACCCTTGGCAATACAACGCAAATTGTTGTGTCAGCGCGCTTTCTTGCGCCAGAGTTTCGCCTTGCGTGGGCAACGTGCCTTGCCCCCAGAGCGGCCCAGTGGGATGCACATCGTGCGCGGCCAGCCGCGCGCGCAAGGTGTCGTCCATGGCCTGCACGAGAAAAAAACTATGACTGCCGTGCAGTTGCGCCACATCACCCAGGCGGAGATCACACCAATCGCTTGCCTTCACCCGTTGTGCTAGCACCGCGTTAAACAAATGCGCACGCACGGCGGATAAATACAAGCCGCGCTGATGGCGGCTGCATTTGCGTAGCTTGCCAGAAAATAGCAACTCGGCTTGGCGCAAATTGCCGCCTTCTGCGCCAAAGCGTTGTTCGCCGAAGTAATTGGGCACGCCGTGAGTGCGCAGGTGTTGCAGGCGTTCTTCTATGCCGTTGTCCGCCAGCAAATGGCAATCGCGCAACAGAATACGAAAGCGGTTGCCCACCAACACGCCGCGTCTGAGTTTTTTGCGGTGGCGCTGATTGGCGAGGATTTGCAAGTCAGCGCTAACCAACTGGTTCCAGTCCGGTTCAGGCCCTTTGCCGGGCAACTGTACGCTGAACCATTGCACAGTCACTGCATGTTTATCCTTGAGTCCGGCAAAGCCTACCGCTTCGTTGCCGACTTGGCAAAATTTGGCCAGTTCGCGGGCCACTTCCTCGGTGTTGCGATTGCGTTTGCGAATTTGCAAAAACACATGCTCGCCCGTGCCATCTAGGGGAAATGAGGGGATTTCTTCAACGTGAAAATCCTCCGGCATGTGGCGAACAATGGCGCGGCCCAGTGGGCCGCCCCAAGCGAAAGGCAGACAGGATGTGGCATCTTGGTTCATGGCAGTGTCTTTAAGTGAGTATGTTGAAATAGATTGTAACGCGGCATGAGCGGCTGAATGCGTTTTTGTATGGCACTCACGTGCGTGCGCAACACCACACGCTCACTTGCGCCACGCCGCCTTGGCGCAGCAGAATCTTAGCCATTTCATTGGCTGTAGCACCGGTGGTCATCACGTCGTCCACCACCGCCACGTGCCGCCATGCTTGGGGCAGGGGCTGCGAAGTGAAAATTCCGCGTACATTCCGCACCCGCTCGGCGGCGGATAATAAGGATTGTTGCTGTTTTTTGCGCACGCAGCGCACCGTTGTCAAGGACAGCGGCAAGCCCAATCGCCTGGCGATGGGCCGCGCCAGTAGCACGGCCTGGTTAAATCCGCGCGCGCGCAGGGGATTAGGGTGCATGGGCACAGGGATTAGCGCATCGGGCCTGGGCCAATGCGCGGCTTGTTCCGCCATACGGCGGCCTAAAAATGCCAATAAGGTTAAGTGCGCGTTGAATTTAGCGGCAAGAATCAACTGATCCACGGGCGGTTCATAGCGCAGCAGCGCATGGGTTTGGCTGAAAAACGTGGGCTGGCGCATACAATTTCCGCATAGCGCAGCGGCTGTGGGTAAATCGTTTCCGCAACGCGGGCAGGCGCACGCCGGTGGACGTGGCAAGGTGCGCAGGCAGTCGGCGCATACGATGTCGGCTTGCGCATTGCCGCATAAAAAGCAGGATTGGCTAAATAAATTGGGAAAGGAAGACAGACCGCGCGCCAACAAAGCCAGCATGGCTTAGGTTTCCATACCAATGGTCAAGTCACTGGGCTTGCGTGCGGGCGCGGCGTCGTTGCGTGGTGAGGACTGGAAACTTTCTTTGGCGATTTCACTAATGCCAGCCAGCGCGCCAATGACGTTGCTGGCCTCTAACGGCATCATAATCACTTTTTGGTTGTTGGCTGCTGCCAAACCGTGCAGAGCCTGAATGTATTTATCCGCCATCATGTAATTCAGCGCTTGCACATTGCCCTTGGCCACGGCTTGCGACAACATCATCACCGCCTTGGCCTCAGCCTCTGCCAAACGTTCGCGTGATTCTGCCTCGCGAAATGCTGCGTCTTTTTTCCATTCAGCTTCCAATTGCGCCGCCTTCAATTGGCCCTCGGCGCGTAGCACTGTGGATTCCTTTTCGCCTTCGGCGCGTTGAATGATAGCGTTTTTTTCGCCATCTGCCTTTTTGATCGCTGCATCGCGCTCGCCCTCGGCGCGTTTAATTTCCGATTCACGCCGCCCTTCGGCTTCTAAAATGACCGCGCGTTTTTCACGTTCCGCGCGCATCTGCCGCGTCATGGCTTCCACCAAGTCAGCGGGTGGACTGATGTCTTGAATTTTTACGCGCAACACTTTCACGCCCCAGGGGTCAATCGCGTCATCTAAGTCGTGCGATAAATCTTCTCCCAATTTTTCTCGGGCAGACAGCAAGTCTTGCAATTCAAAGGTGCCAATTACGCCGCGAATGTTAGCCTGAATTAAGTTGCCAATGGCTTCTTCTAAATTGGTAACCCGATAAATCGCCCTGGCAGTATCCATAATTTGATAGTACACAATACCGTCTACTTTTACCGTCACGTTGTCGTTGGTCAATACATCCTGTGGCGGAATGTCCAGCGTGCGCTCGCGCATGTCTACTTTTTCACGGATGTTATCCAAAAATGGAATAATTAGATTTGGCCCAGCTTTTAACGTCTTGGTGTATTTTCCCAAACGCTCTACTGCATATTCATAGCCTTGTGGAACAATAATGAACCCCATGCTGATAACCACCAGCATGAGAATCAACAGCACAGCGGCAAAAATCGCAAACCCTAGCGACGCCATGGCGCAGTCCTTTTTATGGAATGATAAAATAAATAGGTGAATAAACCGATGGGAATTTTATTATAAAGTGTATCCGCGCATGAAATCATACGCAGCAAACCGCTTGGTCGTGTAGAATAAAAAAATTCGGCGCACCCGCAAGCGCGCCGATTTTTTATAGTAAAATTATGTAATTGTATATTACAAGATTTAGAAGCTGTTAGTAAAATCGCCAAGCCGCTCACTGAGTCTGTCGAAGTGCGCAGCTTGGCGATAGCAAGTGATTGATTTTCCGTGCCCTTCGATAGATCTTCACGGAACGGAAAATAATTTACCAATAGCTTCTTAGGACATCTTATCTAATTCCAACAATTTGTTTGAAATATCTGTTGATAGCTTATGCATTTCAGTTACAAGTTTGGTGGCCTGCTCTTCTTCCCCCGTTTTTTTATGCGCAATTGCCATTTTGCCGACGTCGTGAAATTTCTGATGTGGCGCTTTAATGCTTTCAAATACTTCTTGCGCGCGCGGGTCAGACAATTTTGCTACTTCAGCAGGGCCATCATTCAAAATCCAAGCACCCAATTTGCACTCATCATGAGAATTGCCCGCGAAATCCATTTCGCCTTTTAAGGTAGCGTTCACCTTTTTTAAGTACTGCACATGGTCGTTTAGACGCATGAGAAAAAATGCGGAACCTGCCATCGTTTTCTCCTTAAGTTACACAGCCAGTTTGGCGTGAAATTGACAAAAAATTACAGCAATTTAGCAATGCTATCGGCGGCCCGCTTTACATCTAAAAATATCAAGCCCAGTTTAGCGCTAGGTTTCGCAATCAGCGTTACTACTGCATTAGGACCTGCGTGTGCCATCATGACATAGCCATGATCGCCTTTAATTAAAACTTGTTCCAAATCACCACGCGCCAGCTCATGTGCAGTGCGGTCGCCCAGCGACAACATGGCGGCAGCCATCGCGCCCACGCGGTCTTCATCCATGCTTTTGGGCAGCACAGAGGCAATGACTAAGCCATCTGTAGAAATCACTGCGGCGGCTTCAATGTCTGCAGAAGAGCCATTTAATTCATTTAGAACTGAAGTGAGTTTTTCTTCACGCATTTTTCTCTCCTAAAGTTTTTTAGTGCATCATCATGATTGGGGAATTCCCCGAGGGACGCTTGTTAAAATGCAACAACCGATCCAGTTGGCATTGTTGGCGAAAAAACGCTGGCGCGCAAGTGGGGGCATGAAAAATTTATGCGCTGTGTAGCCGTTTTACATGTACCAGCAGCAAAGAAATCGCAGCAGGTGTGATGCCTGCGATGCGCGATGCCTGGGCAATACTGGCGGGGCGGTGGCGGCTGAGTTTTTCACATACCTCGGCGGACAGGCCGCGCACTT
The DNA here is from genome assembly GCA_020720085.1 of Dichelobacter nodosus. GTDB lineage: Bacteria > Pseudomonadota > Gammaproteobacteria > Beggiatoales > Beggiatoaceae > DYPE01. The sequence continues at coordinate 9,964 of DYPE01000018.1, forward strand.
GGCTGTAGTCCAGATGTTCGGGCAAATCGGTGTCCTCGTTGCGCCGGGCACGTTCAATTTCGAGTTGCTGACGCTCGATATAGCCATGATAGCGCGCCTGAATTTCAATTTGCTGCGTGGTTTGCGCATCCTCCAAGCCCGGCCCGACTGCGGGCAGGCGGCATAGCGTGGCATAATCCATATCGGGTCGGCGCAGTAAGTCCAGCGCGCGCGTTTCCTTGCGCAATGGCTGGCCCAGCAGTTGCTCCGCCGCTGCGTCACCCGCCGCAATCCATAATTCGGCCAAACGCGCCTGTTCGGCGTGGATGGCGTTTTGCTTGTGTTGAAAAAATGTCCAACGTTGGTCTGGCACCAGGCCCAATTCGCGCCCGATTGGCGTCAAGCGCAGATCCGCGTTGTCTTCGCGTAGCAACAAGCGGTATTCCGCACGGCTGGTGAACATGCGGTAGGGTTCCAGTGTGCCGCGTGTGATTAAATCATCCACCAATACGCCCAAATAGGCCTCATCGCGGCGCGGACACCACGGCGCGCGGCCTTGCACTTGCAAGCCGGCATTTGCGCCAGCGAGTAGACCCTGCGCTGCCGCTTCTTCGTAACCGGTGGTGCCGTTGATTTGGCCAGCGAAAAATAGGCCCGGAATGGCATGGGTTTCCAGCGACGGCTTCAGATCGCGCGGGTCAAAAAAATCATATTCAATGGCATAACCCGGGCGAGTGATGTGCGCGCGTTCGCAGCCGGGAATGGAGCGCACCACCGCCAATTGCACATCAAACGGCAGGCTGGTGGAAATGCCATTGGGATACACTTCGTGGCTGGTCAGCCCTTCTGGCTCAATAAAAATCTGGTGGCTGGCTTTGTCGGCAAAACGCACGATTTTGTCTTCAATCGACGGGCAATAACGCGGCCCCACGCCTTCAATCACGCCTTGAAATAAGGGCGAACGATCCAACCCAGCGCGAATCAGTTCATGGGTAGATTCACGGGTGTGGGTGATGTGGCAACAAATCTGGGTTGGATGGTGTTCAGGCTGTCCCAAAAAAGAAAACACCGGCGTGGGCGTGTCGCCAGGCTGTTCGGCCATGGCGGTGTAATCCAACGTGCGCCGGTCTAAACGCGGCGGTGTGCCGGTTTTCAGCCGCAGCGCGCGTAATGGCAAGGCGCGCAGGCGTTCGGCCAAAGCCAATGCAGGCGGATCGCCAGCGCGGCCCGCTGGGTAATTGGCCATGCCAATGTGAATACGGCCTGCCAAAAAAGTGCCCACAGTGAGCACCACAGTGCGGGCATGAAAACGCACGCCGGTCTGCGTTACCACTCCGGCAGCGCGGCCTTGTTCGATGATCAAATCATCCGCTGCCTGCTGAAACAGCCACAGATTTTCCTGGCTTTCCAACGTATTGCGCACATACGCCTTGTACAAAGCGCGATCAATCTGTGCCCGCGTGGCGCGCACCGCCGCGCCCTTGCTGCCATTGAGAATGCGAAAATGAATGCCGCAATGATCCGCCGCCTGTCCCATCAGGCCGCCTAACGCATCGATTTCCTTCACCAAGTGGCCTTTGCCTATGCCGCCAATGGCCGGATTGCAGGACATTTGGCCCAGCGTTTCAATATTGTGCGTGAGCAGCAGCGTGCGCCGCCCCATGCGCGCGGCAGCCAGCGCAGCTTCGGTGCCAGCATGACCGCCGCCCACCACGATTACAGCAAAGGATTCAGGAAAGTCCATAGGGTTCCATTGGATAAAATTGTATGACTCCGCAACGCAATGTAACTGCGGATCATAACAAAAACCAGCACAACTTGAGCTAGCTCAAAGCATATTGACCGTTAACCGGGTACACTGCATACTTTTCCTTTCTCAACTCCTCGCCATGGCCGCTGATTATGAACGCCTGTCCTCCTGCCGCTGTGCTGCAAGATCGTTTTGCACGCAAAATTGAATATGTGCGCCTGTCTGTGATTGACCGTTGCGACCTGCGCTGTTTTTATTGTATTCCCAAAGGATTCCACAACTTTGCTCAGCGCGTAGATTGGCTGGATTTTACAGAAACCGAAAGAATTATCCGTATTTTTGGCGAATTAGGCGTCAACCGCGTGCGCTTAACCGGCGGCGAACCTTTGCTGCGCAAAGGCGTTGCAGAATTGGCCGCACGCCTGGCCGCATTGCCAGGCATTACTGATTTGTCGCTCAGCACCAATGGCACGCATTTAGGCAAATACGCGCAATCTTTAAAAAATGCTGGAATTTCAAGAGTCAATGTCAGTTTAGACAGCTTGCAGCCCGAGCGCTTTCACGAGATTACCGGCGGCGCGTTGCAGCCTGTGCTGGACGGATTGCGCATCGCCAGTGCGGTGGGGCTGGCCCCCATCAAAATCAATATGGTGGTAATGAAAGGCCGCAATGACGATGAAGTGGTGGACATGGTGGAATATTGCCTAGAAAATAATTTTACCTTGCGCTTTATTGAAGCCATGCCCGTGGGCGACACTGGGCGTGCGGCTAACCAACATTACTTGGATTTGGCCGCTGTGCGCGAACGCTTGGCCCGCCACTATCCTCTGCTGCCCGGCATCATGCCTGGCGGCGGCCCTGCGCGCTATGCCCGCATTGCGGGCACGGATTTGCATATTGGTTTTATCACGCCGATTTCCCGCCATTTCTGCGAAACCTGCAACCGCGTGCGGCTGTCGGTGGAAGGCACATTATTCCCCTGCCTGGGCCAGGAAAATGAAGTTTCTTTGCGCGACGCTATGCGCCAAGGCGCAGACGATGAAGCGTTGCGCCAACTCATCCGCCATGCTATTCAGAACAAGCCGGAACGCCATGATTTCCAAACACAACCCGAAAAAATCCAGCGCGTAATGGCGCAAACCGGCGGCTAGTACAAGCCGCCCTTTTTTCATCGCTGCTGATCGGAAATTGGCGCTAACGCATTTTTTATATTATTGTTTTTGCCATACGGCAAAATATTCAAAATAATTTTGCTCGCCGCCATGGCTAAACACACAATCCGCCCGGATATGCAATAGCGCAAAGGTATCGATCAAAAATTGACGAAAGCTGGCTGAATCCCATACATGCGCATGTTCGCGGCGGTTGCGTGTGGCATCTAAATGAATTTGAATGTCACCAGCGGGTAACTGATCAAAACAAGGCACAATCACCCGCAAAAAATCCAAATAGTGTTCGTCGGTCACAGCGGTCACTTGATTGCGGTATTCTGTGAGCAAATGGGCAAAAGGTGTCAATGCACGGCGACGGTCAAATGTATAATTTTTGTCTGGCGCAGAAATGACAACATGGCCGCCCGGCTTTACCACGCGGAATAACTCGCCTACCACCTGAATCGGATTGGCCACATGCTCAATGACGTGGTTAAAAATCACAAAATCAAATTGATCCGACACAAATTGTGTTAAGCCATCCACATCTAAATCGGACACATAATCCACCGCCACCAAGTCGTTTATGGACAATTCGGGAAAATATTGAATCAAAACGTCCCTGGGCGCAGCATCACAATATTTTACTTGGCAGCTCGCTGGCACTTGTGCGGGCTGATGCAATGCGCCAATCTCCAACCCGCGTCCGCTCAGGCAGTTATACCCATCAGGACGGTGCGCCTGGCTGGGCACAGGCACTGGGGGATTTACTTGTCCTTCGGGCAGGGCGCGTGCGTTACGGCGCTCGTTATGGCCAAAAGCCTGCCAGTGCAACCAGCCGCCATTGGCTACGCCAGCATAGGCGTAGTGATTGGCAACATCGGGGTATAGCGAAAAATAGTATTCATTATCAAAGGCTTGCTCTGTCAATGGCACATCCGGTGTGGAGACTTGGTTCATTTCATTTGAATTCCTGTAATGGATTACTCTCATAAGAGGAAAGGCGCTGTCTTGTTCTTTGTGCAAATCCACCAGGTCAGTCAAAAATCATCAACACCTGATCCATCCATCGCCGCCAAAAAGGCGCGCCAGGCACGTCTTGTAGCGCCACGATACGGCCTGAAGAAATTGTTTTACCGTCTTTTAGGATGTTAATTTTTCCCAAGGCCGTGCCAGCGGTCACGGGCGCAAGAATACGCGGCTGAATTTCCAATGTGGGTTTGAGCTGTTCGTACTCGCCGCGCGGATAGGTAACATACAAATCTTCATGCAGCCCTAGACTCACCTTGGACATCGCTCCCAGCCAAATGCGTTCTGTTGCCAACACTTGCAATTTACGAAAAATGGGTTTGCTTTCATAATAACGGTAACCATAACCTAACAATTTTTGGCTTTCTTCGGCTCTGGATTTTTTGCTCTTAGTGCCCATCACCACTGAAACCAAGCGCATATCTTCCTGCTTGGCCGAAGCGACCAAGCAATAGCCCGCTGCCTCGGTATAGCCAGTTTTCATGCCGTCTACGTTTTTATCCAACGCCAGCAACAGGTTGCGGTTATCTTGGGTAATGCCATTATACGTAAAAGTTTTTTCTGAATACCAACGATAATAATCTGGAAATTCACGGATAATCTGCATCGCCAACGCAGCCAAATCGCGGGCAGTAGAATAATGCTGCTCGCCCGGCATTCCTGTGCAATTTTGATATTGCGTGCCCGTTTGGCGTAGGCGTTGCGCATATTGGTTCATAATAGCCACAAAGGCATCTTCACTGCCAGAAATATGTTCTGCCAGGGCAATGGCCGCGTCATTGCCAGATTGAATAATCATGCCTTTGAGCAAATCTTCCACCCTAACTTGGGTGTTGGGTTCCAAAAACATTTTAGAACCGCCAATTTTCCAAGCCTTTTCACTGACCAAGGCTTTATCTTCCAGCTTAATTTTGCCTTCCCGCAGCATAGAAAAAATCACGTAAGCGCTCATGAGCTTAGTTAAGCTGGCCGGGTCTACCCGTTTGTCCGCCTCCCGTTCTGCCAGCACTTGGCTGCTACGGAAATCTTGCAAAATATAACTGGATGCATCCAACTCAGGCGGCAACGGCGGTGCTGCCCAACCCAGCGCTGGAATCATAAGACAAAAAATAGAAAACAAGATGCGGGCGACCGTAAAGGCCGTAATGGAAAAAGGGGCCATAGACTTTTCCCTAAAAGCAAATAGGCGTGTGGGTTCGGATTATTTTGCTAAAAACAAAGCAAAATGTTTGCCAATCCAACATGGCAAATGCGCTTATTCTAAGTTCCAGTTGCCAATGTCGGCATTTACACCCTCACCGCCAGGTTGGCCGTCTACGCCATGGCTAAAAATATCGATTTCGCCATGCACGCCCGGATTGAGATATAAATAAGGCTTGCTCCAGGGGTCCTTAGGTAAGCGGGGCAAATAGCCCCCGGATTTCCAATTGGGCGCTTCAGGCGCGCCGACAGGCTTGCTCACCAACGCTTCTAACCCATGCTCGGTGCTGGGATAGACAAAATTGTCTAATTTGTACAATTTGAGCATAGATTCAATCGTGCGGATGTCTTGCTTGGCAGCAACCACACGAGCGATTTCCGGCCTGTCCATGATTTGTGGAATCACCAGCACGGCTAGAATGCTAAGAATCACCACCACCACCATGACTTCAATTAGGGTAAAGCCTGATTGTTTTTTCATAGGTATTGTGCTCCTGCGTAATCTTATTTTACATTAAAGAATAATAAATTAATTCCCTATTTTTATAAATATACTCAAATGCTTGCTAACTCAAAACAAACCCGGCCTTTTTCATTATGGCTTACCGTGAGTCGATAACCGGTATGAATGGTTTGTTTGGCAGCTTGATACAATCCAATACCAAAACCATTGCGTGAGGATACTGGCTGCGTTAATAATTGTTTATAAATATCCGCCGGAATCGCTGAGCCATTATCACATACGCTAAAGCTAAGTTGGTTTTCACTGGCGATCAGGGTAACATGGATTTGTAATTCTGGTTCACGCTGGCGCTTGATTAGGGCATTTTCTAATAAATTTTCTGCTATATTATCAAATAGTTCTTCTGGAATATTGCTATTCCACATGATTCTGGCTTCGTTGGTGATGGCGCGTTTACGGTAACGCGCTTGTAAATTGTCCCACCATGTCCGCACGGGCACATTGGCATAGTCATATTGTTCTGGTTTTTTAAGCGTATCTAAAGTACGTTTAAGGCGTTGTGCCAAATGTGGCAATTGCGCTTGATACAATCGCAATGTATCGCCCAGCCGCTCTGGCTGTACGTTTTCTGCCGCCGAAGTCAACGCATGTAGGGATTGTAATAAATTTTTGATGTCGTGTGTGAGCTTGGCACCAGTTTCATGGATGGCTTTCAACCGTGCTTGCTCGGCAAAAATTTTTTCACGATCCTTGGCTTGGTGAAAGTATTCCAGTAATTGCAACAATAAGCGGATGTGGGCATAACGCAAGCCATGTAGCGGGCGGCGGGAAAAAATAGAGATTTCCAGCAGGTGTATGGTGAAGATAGTTTCATAACTTCCCCGTACGCCTTGTTCACCTTGGTCATAGGGATTTCTCCACGCCATACCAATAATTCCTGGCAGTGTAAGTAATTTCTCACTGCTCGTGGTCCAGAATTCTTCTTGTGCGGATTGTTTGTAATCACCAGGCTGCGTCAAAACCGCTAGCCATTGTTCCAGGACAGGGCTAATGTTAAGAAGATTAGGCGTCCATAATTGTTGCCAACTGTCCTCTTCTCCCCGGCTCCACCAAAACGCATACATTGCCAAGAAAACACCTATAACCAACGTCAAGGTTGTCCCCACTGCGGGCAAATAGGGCCAATGTAACACGGTGGCAAGGTATAATGTGCCTGCCCAGACTGAGAATACTGCGAATAGCACAAGCAGGCCACGAATGGCGTGCGGGCGGGCAGTAGATTGAATTGGACTTGCTGGCAAAAGTAAAAACAAGGAAGGAATAAATAGCAAGGCCGCGTGTGTTGCTGGCCACCAAGCTTCAGGCAACGGCGTTGTATTCTGCGCTGTGTTGGCCAATAGTATCTCTAATACGAGAAACACGATGGCTGTGCCCCGGACAAAACGTTCCACTGGCAGACCGCTGGTTTGGCTGGCTAAAAGCGCAAGCAACATGAGTTCCCAGCTCCAAGTCCATGACGGCCATACGATCAGCGGGATGGCAAAGCCCAGTAACCAAACCGTCAAGTGTACACGCCGGTGCGAGGGCCAGCCTAGCCCTAACCACGCCGCAATCAACATCATGTGCAGTGCAAGCCATGCAGGCGCGCTACCTGCCAGGGATACCCACCACTGGCTTAAATGGAGCGCAATTAACGCCGCGCCGAGAAAACGGTGTTGATGGCTGGCAATGCGCATAGAAATCATGGGTTAGCGGACGATGCCCCGGCTAGAACTATCCAGAAATTGCAGCAATAAGGCCAATTCGGGAAGCGTTTCCGCCTGGGGTTGCAGAATTTCCATGGCAGCTTTTACCGTCAGGTTGTTTTTATAAATCGTTTTATAGGCCTGCCGTAATTGGCGCACGGTTTCCTCGGAAAAACCACGCCGTTTTAATCCTTCGCGGTTGAGGCCGTGCGGCTGGGCCGGATTGCCGGAAGCCATAACATAGGGCGGTACATCTTTGAATACGATGGAACCTGCGGCAATAAAGCTGTGCGTGCCTACCCGGCAAAACTGGTGTACTCCAGAAAATCCGCCTAAAATGGCGTAATCCTCCACCGTTACATGGCCCGCCAACGAAGCGCCGTTGGCGAATACGGTGTGGTCGCCGACCCGGCAATCATGCGCGATGTGGGTGTAGGCCATAATCCAATTGTGGCTGCCAACTTGGGTGTAATGTCCGCCTTGCACAGTGCCACGGCTCATTGTGCAATACTCGCGAATTTCATTATGGTCGCCAATGACGAGGTAACTTTGATCCTCGCCCTGGTATTTTTTATCTTGAGGAATTTCGCCAAGCGAGGAAAATTGATAAATTCGGTTATTTTTACCAATCGTGGTGGGGCCTTTAATCACCACGTGCGGGCCAATCCAGGTTCCTGCGCCAATTTTTACGTGCGGGCCAATGATAGAAAATGGGCCAATCGTGACATTTTCTTCTAACTCAGCTTGGTTATCCACAATTGCGCGGGCATCTATCATTTTGTATTCTCAGCCGTGTCCACGGTATTAATGAGGCTTAGGTTCCACATGACGGCGGACGCACATTAATTCAGCACTGGCGGCGAGTTTTTCTCCCACCTTGGCAGTAGCGCCATATTTCCAAACGCCCATGGAAGTTTTTAGCAAGGTTACGGTAATCAACAATTGGTCGCCTGGTTCCACAGGATGCTTGAACCGCGCATTGTCCACGCCAGCAAGATAATACAATGAACCTTCACTAGGCTTTTCTTGCGCGGTTAAAAAAGACAATACACCCGTGGCCTGCGCCATGGCTTCAATCACCAAAACACCTGGCATTACTGGGCGCACAGGAAAATGCCCTGGAAAAAATGGCTCATTGATGGAAACGTTTTTTATCGCAACTAAACGTTCACCTAAGGTATAATCCATTACCCGGTCAATTAGTAAAAATGGATAGCGGTGAGGCAAATGGTCAAGAATTTGATGAATATCCATGCTATTCATGGGTCATGCTTCCTGTTTTTGAGCAAGGGCGGTTTCCACCGCGTGCAGTCTTTTTAAAATTTCATCCAGGTTCTTTAGGTGTTTATAATTTCTATGCCATTGTCGGTTGGGTTGTAGGGGAGAGCCAGAAGAATAAATACCTGGTTGCGAAATAGATTGCAGCACCACTGAACCGCCCGTGATATGCACATGATCTGCAATGGTAATATGCCCCACAATACCTACGCCGCCGCCAATGGAGCAATGCTTGCCAACCCGAGTGCTACCCGCAATGCCCACGCAACCAGCAATGGCCGTATGCTCGCCAATACTGACGTTATGCGCAATTTGAATTTGATTGTCCAACTTCACGCCATTGGCCAAAATAGTATCCCCCAATGCGCCCCGATCAATGGTGGTGTTTGCGCCAATCTCCACTTGATCGCCAATCATGACCCCGCCTAGTTGCGGGATTTTCACCCAAGCGCCATCGTGATTCGCCAGGCCAAAGCCATCGGCACCAATCACCGCGCCAGGGTGGAGCAACGCATTCTGACCGATTGTGGAAGAACGGCACACCGTAACATGCGCTTTTAACAAAGAGCCTGCGCCAATGCGCACGCTGCTTTCCACCACGCACCCTGGCCCGATGATTACGCCATCCCCTAGAACCGCCTGTCCAATCACAGCGTGCGGGCCAATTACGACATTTTTCCCTAACACGGCACGTTCATCTATCCAGGCGGTAGGATGAATGCCTTGGTATTCAGTGGGCGGCGGTGCGAATAAGGCTGCCACCTTAGCATAGCCCAAATAGGGATTAGACATGATCAATGTCGGCACTGGGCAGCGCTCTTGGTGCTGCGGCGCAATAATTACCGCTGTGGCGCGAGTGGCGGTCAGTTCCCGCGCGTAGGCGGGATTGGCGTAAAAACTAACCTGCCCAGGCCCGGCGTCAGATAAGCCAGCAATCCCAGTAATTTGTGTATGCAATGTTACTGTGAGTTGCGCGCCAATACATGCGGCGATTTCAGCCAATGAGTAGGAAATCGGGTTCAAGGAAATAAATCCGGCCTACTTCTCCTGGTTTAACCGCTTTAATACTTTTTCGGTGATGTCCACACGCTTGCTAGCGACAATGACCCCTTCGCTGACAACTAAATCATAGTTTTCTTCCTTGGCCAAGGATTCTATAGCTTTATAAATCCGTTTTTGCAATTTATTCAATTCTTCGCTGCGGCGGATATTATAATCTTCACGAAATTCATCTTGCTCACGTTTAATATCGCGTTTTTTCGCTACAATATCCTTACGCAAACTATCCAATTGGCTGTCGCTCATGATCTCGGAATCTTTTTTAACCTGATCTTCGAGTTGTTGAATTTCTTTTTGACGTTCAACAATACCTTTTTCTCTTGGCGCAAATTCTTCTTCTAAACGCTTATTGGCTTCTTCCACTTGTGGCGCGGTATCGAGAATTTGTACGGGATTGACAAATCCTATTTTTAATTCTTCCGCATGAATTGGTTGGACGTTGACCGATAAAAGTCCAATGAAGATCATGCCAAAGGCGTTGGCGACTTGAGTATTCATCATATATTTCTTCCTAAATAGCACACATAAGGTTAATTAAAAGCAGTTCCCAAGGTGAATTGGAAAACCTGCGCATCATCACCCTCTTTGGAATTCAGCGGTTTCGCCAAGCTGAACCGCATTCCTCCAATAGGTGAATACCAAGTGGCGGCAACCCCCATCGAGTAGCGCAATTGGCTTACATCGATGTCCTCGCTGACGCCGAACACATTACCCGCATCCAAAAAGGTGGAAAGGCGGAATGAATTGGTTTCCTTGGCAAAAGGTACCGGGAAAAATAACTCAGCGTTGCCAATGATTCTGAAATTACCACCAAACGGGTATCCTAGAGAATCTTTGGGGCCTAAGGTGTTTTCTTCAAAACCACGGATAGAGCGCGGGCCGCCTGCGGTATAATTTTCAAAAAATGGATAAGGATTGTCACCATAACCATCGCCATAGGCGATATCACCTTTTAACATTAAGGTGAATGCTTTACTCAGCGGATAATACCATACTTGCTTGTAATTTAGTTTGTAATAATCTAAATCGCCCACAGGAATAGCGAACTCCGCCGAGAAAGATTGCAACATGCCGCGATCAGGAAATAAGGCGCGATTGCGGGTGTCATGCGACCAGCTTGCGGTAAATTTTAAGTTTTTATAAGTGTCGCCATTTGCGGCGATAAAATCAAAAATTTCGCGCGCGCTGTTGTCCGTGGTTTTTAAGGTAGTTTGTTCCGCTTCCAAACCAAAATAAATGGCGTCATATTCATTGACTGGAATGCCATAACGTACATTGCCACCTGCCACATCCAGCGCGTAGCGGCTTAGATTGGCTTCATAAGCATCGGTTTCCCGATAATACAAGCCAAAGCCTTGGCTTATACCATCTATGGTAAAGTAGGGATCGTTGTAAGAGACGCTGTAAATCGTATTCACTTGGCTATTATTAAAGGAAAAGTCTACCTTTTTGCCTGTTCCCAGAAAGTTATCCTGGGCGATGCTGGCATTGAACATAAAGCCTTGGTTTTGTGAATATCCTAGCCCAGCCAATAAATTACCAGAAGGGCGTTCCACCACTTTGAAATTAACGTCTACTTCATCAGAGGAACCTTCTACGGGTACGGTTTCTACGTTGACCTCATCAAAGAAGCCTAAGCGTTCCAAACGAGTACGAGAACGTTTGATTTTTTCAGTGGAAGCCCAGCCAGCTTCCATTTGGCGCATTTCGCGGCGCAATACCTCATCTTGCGTGCGGGCGTTGCCGCTGAAATTGATTCGGCGCACGTATACCCGCTTGCCAGGATCAACAAAAAATTTCATAGTAACGGTTTGTTCATTTTCTTGAAATTCTGGTACTGCGTTTACATTGGCAAAGGCATAGCCTTCATCGCCAATGCGTTCGGTAATGGCTTCGCTGCTTTCAGCGGTTTTTTTCTGGGAGAAAATTTCGCCAGGCTGTAAGGTGATTTTTTTGCGTAATTCTTCTTCCGGTACAATGAGATTACCATCCAACGCAATGGCGGAAACTTTGTATTGCTTGCCTTCGGAAATATTGATTGTAATAAAAATATCTTGTTTGTCCGGGCTAATAGATACTTGTGTGGAATCCACAGTGAAGTTGATGAAACCACGATCCAAATAGTAACTACGCAAGATTTCTAAGTCGGCAGTCAATTTTTCACGCGAATATTGGTCACTGGAGCTTAGAAAAGAAAACCATGATGTGGTGGACAACCCCAACTCACGCAACAATTTTCTTTCGCTGAACGTTTGATTGCCAATAATTGAAATTTGCTTGATTTTTGCGGCTTTGCCTTCTGTAATATCAACTTGCACATCCACCCGGTTGCGGTCACGCGGAGTGACGGTGGACCGGATGTCTACGCCATATTTAGCTTGATTGAAGTACTGGCGTTGCAGTTCCAATTCGACTTTTTCGAGCAATGAGCGGTCAAAGGCGCGGCCTTCAGCAAAGCCTATTCCTTTGAGCGCTTTGGTCAAGTCTTCGCTGTCAATGGCTTTATTGCCCTCAAAGGTAATTTTGGAAATCGCGGGCCGTTCATTGACTTCTACTATCAATGTGCCGCCATCGCGGGAAAAGCGCACGTCGTTAAAATAGCCGGTGCGAAACAGCGCGCGCAGGCTTTGCTGGGATTTGTCGCGGTCAAAAGTTTCGCCAATTTTAACCGGTAAATAGGTGAATACTGTTCCCGCTGCAATTCTTTGCAATCCTTCTACATTGATTTCCTCTACTGTGAATGCGTCAAAACTCCACGCCGGGAACGCAGCAAACAGTAACGGCAAAAGTAAAATAGAGGGGCTTGAGTAGGCATTCCATCTTGGCAAGCGTGGCGTTTTGTTAGTCATTACAGGGTTCCGCAGGTTACATTCCAAACAACCGGTTCATATCATTAAATAAGGCTAATCCCATCAGGAATAGCAAAATAGACAAGCCCATTTTTTGCAACAGGGCTTCGCTTCGCTCCGAAAGGGGCGATCCTTTAGCCCATTCTATTAAGTAGCCCAGCAAATGCCCGCCATCCAAAATCGGAATGGGGAGCAAATTCATCACACCTAAACTCACGCTGACAATGCCTAGGAAGGCCAAAAATGGTTCAAATCCTAGGGAAAAAGATTTGCCTGCATATTCGGCAATAGTGATAGGGCCGCTGATATTTTCTGGGGAAACTTCCAACATCAGCATTTTACCCAGAATCCGTAGGCTAAGTGTAGCCACATCCCAGGTTTTTTCCGCGCCTTTAGCCAATGCGGCAAGGGGATTGTAGCGTTCTATCGCAGTAAATTCCTCTGGCGGCCAGGGGTTAGGTAGTTTTGCTCCCACCCCTAGATACCCTTCGCCTTCCCGCTGATCCGGAATGACCTCCAACTGCAATGGCGCGCCATCACGTAGAATTTCTACTGTCAGCGGGCGTTGCGGGCTGGCTTTGATATGCGCCACCCAGGTATGCCAGTCGGTAACTGGCGTGCCATTGACCGCAACAATGTGGTCGCCCGCACGCAAGCCCGCACGGTCGCCTGCGCCGCCGGTTTGCACTGTGCCCAAGTGCGCAGGCAGTTCGGGTTGCCATGGCGAAAAGCCTACTTTATCGAAAAAATCGCCTTGTGTGAAATCATCAATGCTTAGTTCAGCCAAATTCATGCGAATTTCGCGGGTGTAGCCTTTGCTGTCACTTACGGTGTACTGGATGAGTTCGCTGTCTAAGCGGGCGGTCAGTGTGGCTTCAACCGCTGAGGCCCACCGCGCCACCGCTTTGCCTTCTACGGCCAAAATAAGGTCGCCGTGTTGGAATCCGGCGGCGGCGGCGAGTGTATCGGCGCGCACCATGCCGATCAGCGGCTTGGTGCCAGTCACGCCGCTGGTGGCGAACATCACAGCAAAAATTAGTATTGCAGCTATTAGATTCACCGCTGGCCCGGCGAATACAATCAGTGCGCGTTTCCATAATGCTTGACGGTTGAACGCACAGTGCGCCTCGGTTGCGGCAACTTCGCCTTCGCGTTCATCCAACATTTGCACGTAGCCGCCCAAGGGCCAGGCAGCAAGGATAAATTCCGTCTGATCCGGCCCGCGCCGCACGGTGTACAGCGGTGTGCCAAAACCAATGGAAAATTTAAGAATTTTTACACCCAAACGGCGCGCCACCCAATAGTGTCCCCATTCGTGCACCACAATCAACAGGCCAAGGGTAATACTGATGGCGATAAGAAAGGCCAGCACCGTCGTTAACATGTGATTTGTTCCGCAATGGCTTGTTGTGCCAGCATTCTGGCGTGGGCGTCGTCTTCCAAAACCGTGGCCAGACTGGCGGCGGGGCGGGCGCTTAGCGTGCTCAAAACACGTTCAATCACCGTGGCAATGGCGGTGAACGCCAATTGATTGTGTAAAAACGCGGCCACTGCCATTTCATTGGCTGCATTCAGTATGGCGGGTGCCGTGCCACCCGTGCGGATGGCTTCGTAGGCCAGGCCCAGGCAGGGGAAGCGGGCTGTGTCAGCAGGTTCAAACGAGAGCTGCGCCAATGTGGCCAAATCGAGCGCCGTTGCGCCAGAGTCGATGCGCCGAGGCCAGCCCAGGGCGTAGGCGATGGGAATGCGCATGTCTGGCACGCCCATTTGCGCCAGCAACGAGCCGTCCTGGTATTCCACCAGCGAATGAATGATGCTTTGCGGATGCACGATTACATGCACGTGTTCGGGCGCTGCAGCGAACAACCAGCACGCTTCAATGACTTCTAGCCCTTTGTTCATCATGGTGGCAGAATCCACTGAAATTTTTTTACCCATGATCCAGTTGGGGTGTGCGCAGGCTTGCGCAGGCGTGACCGCGCGCAGTTGCGCAGCGGAGTGTAGGCGGAATGGGCCACCAGAGGCGGTGAGCCAAATGCGGCGCACATCCTGGCGGCGGTTGCCTTGCAGGCATTGAAAAACCGCGTTGTGCTCGCTGTCTATGGGCAGCAGCACTGCGCCATGCTGTTGTACGGCTTGCATAAACAGTTGGCCAGACATGACTAACGCTTCTTTATTGGCCAGCAACAATTTTTTGCCGGTTTGCGCAGCACGTAGGCTGGATTCCAACCCCGCAGCGCCCACAATACCTGCCACCACGGTGTCGGCTTCAGGATGGCCCGCAACATACGCCAAATTTTCCGTGCCAGCCAGCACTTCGGTTTGCGCTGCTGTGCTGTTGGCCAGTCGCTGCTGTAGCGCCTCTGCGGCTTGCTCATCTGCCATCACCGCATAGCGGGGGTGCCATTCCTGGCACAGCACGGCCATTTTTGCGACGTTGCGATGTGCGGTAAGGGCGAATATTTGAAATTCATTGGGGTGCTGTTTGAGCACGGCCAACGTATTGTCACCAATCGCGCCAGTTGCGCCGAGCAGGGTTATTTGTGCCATAAAAAATGTTCCACGTGAAGCAAGCTGAGCACAAATACCGGTGCGGATGCAGTAAGGCTGTCAATGCGATCCAGTACACCGCCATGACCAGGCAACAACGCGCCACTGTCTTTAACCTGCGCGTGGCGTTTGAGCAGGCTTTCAAATAAATCACCTAAGGTGGCAGCCACTACAGTCAGCACCGCAATGAGCAGTAAAAGTTGGGTGGCCAGCCAATGCAGTTGTTGCCACCAGGCAAATGCCGCTGTAATCGCCAATGCGCTTGCCAAGCCGCCATACAGCCCAACCCAGGTTTTGCCGGGACTGACCTTGGGGGCCAATTTGGCGCGCCCCAACCAGCGTCCACTGAAGTACGCGCCACTGTCTGCTGCCCAGACCAGTACAAAGAAAAATAACGTCCACACCGCGCCAAACAGCGGGTGGGAATGCAATTGCATCGCCGCGATCCAGGCGGGTACCAGTGCCATCCAGCCGCTGGCTGCCCAAGGCCAGCGCGCGCTGGGCAGATAGGGAAACCCCGTTTCATAGCGTACCAGCCAGACCAGCACGATCAGCCACCAACCCGCTGCCAGCCAAAGCAGCCATTCCAGGCGCGGCAAGCTCCACCAGCAGACAAGTAGCGATATTAACGTAATCAAGGTGTAATGCCAATGCGCCACGCCACATAAACGACTCCATTCCCAGGCCGCTGCCAAGATCACCGCACCTAGCAATAGCGCCAGCCACTGCGGTGGCAGCCCAAGAATGGCATACCCCGCCAGCGGCATGAGAACCAGCGCGGTCAGCAAGCGTTGTTTAAGCATGGAAAATTTGGCCCACCGCGCCAGGGTCGCGCCCGCTATGCGCCTCTGCTTCCACCTGATCGCCAGTGCGACCAAACCGGCGCTGGCGGGTGCTGAAGTCATCCAGCGCAGCTTGTAACGCTGCACGGTTAAAATCAGGCCATAGCACGTCGGTAAAATACAATTCAGTGTAAGCCAGTTGCCATAAAATAAAGTTGCTGATACGCCGTTCGCCGCCCGTGCGAATGAATAAATCCGGCTCAGGCAAGGCACTGAAGGAAAGGTGCGCGGTTAAGGCTTGTTCGCTGAGGATGAACTGGGAGTCTTGCTGTGCTGTGGCCAGAAGTTTGCTCACTGCTTGCAATATGTCCCAGCGTCCGCCGTAATTGGCAGCGATTTGGAGGGTAAGTCCACTGTTGTCCTTGGTGAGCGCCTCGGCTTGGCGGATTTGTTCTTGCAAGGGTGGCGAGAAATCTTCGCGCGCGCCAATCAGGCGGAACCGCACATTATTATTATGTAAATTACGCACTTCCCGCTTTAATGCTTTCATGAATAAATTCATCAACATTCCTACTTCTTTGGCGGGCCTGCGCCAGTTCTCGCTGCTAAATGCGAATAAAGTCAGCACGTCAATGCCCAGTTCGCCACAATGCTCCACCGTTTGGCGCACGCTTTTCACGCCTGCGCGATGACCGGCATAGCGCGGCAAAAAACGCTTTTGCGCCCAACGACCATTGCCATCCATGATGATCGCTACGTGGCGGGGGAGCTTGGGGGGGGGGGGCATAGGCGGAAATTAAATTTCCATCAGTTCTGCTTCCTTGACTTGCAGCAATTTGTCAATTTCAGCAATGTGTTGATCCGTGAGTTTTTGAATTTCATCTTCGCCCCGGCGCAAGTCGTCTTCGGAAATCAGCTTGTCCTTTTGCTGCTGTTTTAAGTGTTGGTTCACATCGCGGCGAATGTTGCGCACCGCCACTTTGGCATTTTCCGCTTCGTGGCGCACTACCTTGGTTAAATCCTTGCGCCGCTCCTCGGTCATGGGCGGGAAGGGGATGCGCAGCAATGTGCCGACAGAGACCGGATTTAGGCCCAAATCCGATTCCAAAATGGCTTTTTCTACCACTTGCACCATATTTTTTTCCCAGGGCGAAACGCCCAAGGTGCGGGCGTCGAGCACCGTGATATTGGCCACTTGCGACAGCGGCACATGCGAGCCATAGTAGGAAACTGAAATGTGGTCTAGCAGTGAGGTATGCGCGCGGCCTGTGCGTATTTTGGTGAAGTCTTCGGACAGGGCTTCCAGGCTTTTTTGCATACGGGTTTTTGCGTCGTTATGTAGGTTGTTGAGCATGTTTTCCTCCTCAATAAATGCAATTCTTGGCGCTAAGGCGTTACCAGCGTGCCCACGCTTTCACCTTGCGCGGCTTGTGCCAATGCGTTGGTTTGGTTCATGTCCAGTACGCGCATGGGCAGGCGATGATCGCGGCACAGCACCATTGCGGTCAAATCCATTACCCCCAACTCACGCGCCAGCGCGTCTTGGTATGTCAAAGTTTCATAGCGGCGGGCCGTGGCATCTTGGAGTGGATCGGCTGTATATACGCCGTTGACGCGGGTGGCTTTAATCAGCAAATCCGCGCCGATTTCAATGGCGCGCAACGCCGCTGCGGTGTCGGTGGTGAAAAATGGATTGCCGGTGCCTGCTGCGAAAATGACTACATTGCCGGTTTGCAAGTAATGTTGCGCCCGCCATTGCGCGAAGGTTTCACAGATACCATCCAAGGGAATGGCGGACAGCACCAAAGCAGAAATGCCGTGGCGCTCCAGCGCATCGCGTATGGCCAGGGCGTTCATTACTGTGGCCAACATGCCCAGTTGATCGCCTACCACACGATTCATACCCGCTTTGGCCAGCGTAGCGCCACGGTAAATGTTGCCACCGCCCACCACCAGTCCCACTTCCGCGCCCAAGTCCCGCAACGTCCGCACTTCAACAGCCACATGCGCCAGCACATTGGGATCAATGCCAGACGCTTGCGTGCCGAGCAGTGCTTCGCCGCTGAATTTCACCAACAATCTGCGGTAGCTGAGCGCGGACATGTTAATTTTTCCCTATGCCAGCTTGTTGCATCACTTCGTCGGCAAAGTTTTCCGTCTTTTTCTCAATGCCTTCGCCTACTTCAAAGCGTACAAAACGGGATACCTTGCCCCCAGCACTTGCCAGTAGTTTTTCTACCGTTTGCTCCGAGTCTTTGACAAAGGGCTGCCCCAGCAGTGTGACTTCTTTGAGGAATTTTTGTACCCGGCCTTCTACCATTTTTTCAATAATATTTTCTGGTTTGCCGCTGTCAGCAGCCTGCGCTTTGAAGATTTCGCGTTCCTTGGCAATCAATTCTGCGTCCACTTCTTGTTCTGACACGCAAATGGGGCGGCTGGCCGCCACGTGCATGGCAATGTCCTTGGCCAGTTCATCACTGCCGCCGTCCATGTCCACCAGCACGCCGATGCGCGTGCCATGCAGGTACACGCCCACACGGTTGTCTTGTTTGGTATAGAGGCAAGCCCGGCGCACATTGATATTTTCGCCCAATTTGCCTACCAATTCCTGGCGGCGCGCTTCTACAGTCTGGCCGGTGGGCAACGTGGCCGCCAGCAGAGCTTCGCTATCCATGGTGCCAGCGGACAGCGCTACTTCAGCCACAGCACGGCAGAATTCTTTGAATTCATCGCCTTTAGATACAAAATCGGTTTCGCAATTCACTTCCACCAAGGCTGCACCTTGCGCGGATTGCGCCATGCTAACAAGACCCTCCGCTGCAATACGCCCGGATTTCTTTGCCACTTTGGCTTGCCCGGAAATGCGCATGGCTTCAATGGCGGCTTCAATGTCGCCATTATTTTCCGTCAAAGCTTTTTTGCATTCCATCATGCCCGCGCCAGTGCGTTCGCGCAATTCTTTAACCAGTGCCGCTGAAATTTGCATATGTTGATTCCTAAAAAAGGTGAGAAGACTATTTTGGGAGTTGGAAAAGAAAAGTACGGGAGAATTTATGCCAAAGAGTGTAGGGCGGGGAACGTTTTTTTGTTGTCCGCCCTTTTCGTGTCGCGTCATGGTGGGCAAAATAAAAAGACATTTTGCCCACCATAACTACCTGGTTTATTATGCTTCTTCTGCTTCAGGTTGTGATGGCGCAGCAGGGGCGGCGTCTTCCATTTCCACGAAGTCGTCGGCTTCTGCCCGGCCCAAATGGGCGGTGCTGTCGCGTCCCTCAATAATTGCGTCCGCAAGACCATCCACATACAGGTTGATGGCACGGATGGCATCGTCATTGCCCGGAATGATGTAATCTACTCCGTCTGGATTGCTATTGGAATCCACGATCCCAATCACAGTAATACCGAGCTTGCGTGCCTCGCTGATTGCGATTTTTTCATGATCCACGTCAATCACGAATACCGCATCCGGCAGCATGTTCATGTCCTTAATGCCACCAATGCTGCGCTCCAATTTTTCCATGCGCCGCCGCATGTCCAGCGCTTCCTTCTTGGTCAGTCGGTTAAGCGTGCCGTCGCTGTCCATGGCTTCCAAGTCCTTCAACTTTTTAATGGAAGCGCGTACGGTTTTAAAATTGGTCAACATGCCGCCCAGCCAGCGCCGGTTGACAAAAGGCATGCCGCAACGCTTGGCCGTATCCTGCAATGCCTGCTGTGCGGCACGTTTGGTGCCAACGAACAAGATAGAACCCTTGCGCGCCGCCAGTTTGCCAACAAAATTGCAGGCATCCAAGTACATGGGCAGGGTTTTTTCCAGGTTGATAATATGGATTTTATTGCGCTCGCCAAAAATATAGGGAGCCATTTTGGGGTTCCAGTAGCGGGTTTGGTGCCCGAAGTGCACACCTGCTTCCAGCATTTGACGCATTGTTACTTTAGCCACGATCAATCTCCAAGTGGGTTGTAGCCTCCATGCACCCTCATGCGCCAACCCCGGAGGGCACCCTGGCGCACGTGCCGATGCATGTGTGGAATGGGTAGAAAAAAATTTACGGGCAACAACAGAATGAATTTACTGTGGTTGCCCGCTGGTTAAAAAATCAAATGTTGCTTGCAAAGCCTGCGATTTATACCATAGAACGCTTTCGGCAACAATACAACATCGTTCTACGCTGCCAAAAATCAAAACTCATCAACCAATTAGCGAGTCAGCATGGCAATCATCAAAAAGAAGGCAGACGAAATTCAGAAAATGCGGGTAGCAGGCCGTTTAGCGGCCATGGTGTTGGAAATGATTGAACCCTATGTGCGGGAAGGGGTGACCACCAATGAGTTAGACGCGATTTGCCATGACTATATGATTAGCGATCTGCAATGCACACCAGCGCCATTGAATTATAAAGGATTTCCCAAGTCGATCTGCACTTCAGTCAATAGCCAAGTGTGCCACGGCATTCCTAATAATAAGCCCTTACACAATGGCGATATTATCAATATTGACATTACTGTGATAAAAGACGGCTATCATGGCGATACTAGCCGCATGTTTTGGGTGGGCACGCCCACGCCCAAGGCCAAGCGGCTGATGGAGGTGTGCTATGAATGTCTGCGTACCGGCATTGAACATGTGCGGCCTGGCGTGCACTTAGGTACGGTGGGGCACGCCATTCAGCGCCATGCGGAAAAAAATGGCTTTTCCGTGGTACGCGAATACTGCGGCCATGGCATAGGCCGTGATTTTCATGAGGAGCCACAAGTGCTACATTACGGTAAACCGAACGACGGCCCGGTGTTAGCGGCTGGCATGACCTTTACCATTGAACCCATGATTAATGAAGGCAAGCGTTATGTTAAAAAGCTAGCCGACGGGTGGACGGTACTGACCAAAGATCGCAGCCTGTCCGCGCAATGGGAGCACACCGTGCTCGTGACCGCCGATGGTGCCGAAGTACTTACCCCACGACAACAAGAAGATTACTTTCATAACCCTTCACCGATGATTCAATAGCAGCCATGCGCGTCAACCATCATACCCATACCTTCCGTTGCAAGCACGCCAGCGGCGATGTTGCGGACTACTGCGTGGCCGCGCAAACGCAGGGTTTGGATGTGCTGGGCTTTTCCGATCATACCCCGCTGCCGGATAATTTCTGGCCCAGCGTGCGCATGGACATGATGGAATTGCCCGCTTACAACCACGCACTGGTGCTGGCGCAGCAGGCATTCCCGAGCCTGCGCGTGCTCAAAGGCATGGAATGCGAATACGACACGCAGTACACCGCGTTTTACCGCGAAGTATTGCTAGACGAATACAAATTTGATTATCTTGCTGGTGGAATTCATTTTTTTCGTTACCAGGGCCAGCGCTTAGACACCTTTTCGCAAGTCACCACGCCCGCCCACCTGCGCGCCTACGTAGACTTTTTCATCGCAGCTATGCAGTCCGGGCTATTCTCTTTTATGGCCCATCCTGACGCATTTGCCCGCAACTGCACGAGTTGGAACCCCGAAATCGCCGCGTGCGTCGTGGATTTATGCACCGCTGCGGCAGAATTAAAAGTCCCATTAGAAATTAACGGCTATGGGTTGCGCAAGCCCCCCATCCTTAGCCAGGAGGGCTACCGCCCCATGTACCCGTGGCGGCCCTTCTGGGAAATTGCCGCGCAAATGGGCGTCACGGCGGTAGTCAACTCGGATGCGCACCGCCCGCAAGATGTGGCCGCCAATTTAGACGACGGCCTGGCACTGGCAAATGAATTGGGCATCCCAGTCACCACCCGCATCCTGCTATGGCAGTAGCGCGCTCCCGGCAGCCGATGCCGTTGGATTGAAATACCATGGCATGGCTGTCGCCTTTCTCACTCGCTCTTGCCATTTCGTTGTTGCATTCCTCACAAACCCCCACGCCAACAATCATTACATTAAATAAAAACATACAATTATAAGCGTGGCACGGCTTTCGCACTCTGCTTGGAAATTTTTTTATGACCCAGGAGCACGACCGATGTTGATATTCACCGAAAGCGCACAAAAAGCCATGCGCCGTTTCATCAAAGGCAACGCCACGCCAGTTGCGGGCTTGCGGATTGCTGTGCAGGGCGGCGGTTGTTCTGGCCTGCAATACGACATCAGTTTGGCAGAAACGGGGCGCAGCGACGATACCGTAGTTGAGGCGAGCGGCTTTAAGGTATTTATCGACGCGCACAGTGCGCCCTTGCTGCAAGGTGTCACCGTAGATTTCCAAGACAGCCTCGCCAGCAGCGGTTTCAAATTTTCCAACCCCAATGCCGAGCACAGTTGTGGCTGCGGCAAATCCTTTAGCGCCTAAGGAGTTCATTCATGTGGGATTATTCAGCCAAAGTGCAGGATCATTTTTTCCATCCGCGCAATGCCGGCGCGGTTGAAGATGCCAATGGCGTGGGCGATGTCGGCTCTATTTCGTGCGGTGATGCGTTGCGGTTGACGCTTAAAGTGGATCCCGCCACTGACACCATTCTCGCCGCTGGTTTTCAAACCTTTGGTTGCGGGTCAGCGATTGCCTCAAGTTCCGCCCTGACCGAAATCGTCAAGGGCATGACGCTGGAAAAAGCGCTCCAGGTCAGCAATCAAGACATTGCCGATTATTTAGACGGCTTGCCGCCGGAAAAAATGCACTGCTCGGTGATGGGGCGCGAAGCGTTGCAAGCAGCGATTGCCAATTATCGCGGCGAAGTGTGGAAAGACACGCATGAGGAAGGCGCGTTGGTGTGCAAATGTTTTGCGGTGGATGCGGTGTTGATTGAAGAAACCGTCCGCGCCAATGGCTTACGCAGCGTGGAAGATGTCACCAATTACACCAAAGCGGGCGGCGGTTGTGCGGCATGTCATGAAGGCATTGAAGCGATTTTGCAGCGCGTGTTAGCCGAAGGCGACCAAACCTTTGCGCCCAGCGCCAAAGTCAAAGCCAAATCTACCAAGCCGAAATTGACCAATTTACAGCGCATCAAGCGCATTGAAGAATTGCTAGAAACCATCCGCCCCAATTTGCGCCGCGATCACGGCGATGTGGAACTGGTGGAAGTGGATGGCAAAAACATTTACGTCAACATGGTCGGCGCGTGTGGCGGTTGCCAAATGGCAAGCGTAACGCTGGGCGGGATTCAGCAGCATTTAGCCGAAGGCTTGGGCGAATTTATCCAAGTGCTGCCCGCACAGGAATTGAAAAAACATTAACCGGAGTGTCCATCATGAGCAGCGGAATTTACTTAGACAACAACGCCACCACCATGGTCGCGCCGGAAGTGGTGCAAGAGATGTTGCCATTTTTCACCGAACAATTTGGCAATCCATCCTCTATGCACCAATTCGGCGACAAAGTTGGGCGGGCGTTGAAAAAAGCACGCCAGCAAGTGCAAGAACTACTCGGCGCAGAACACGAGTCAGAAATCATTTTCACTTCCTGCGGCACCGAATCTGACTCCACCGCGATTCTTTCCGCGCTTAAAGCACAACCAGAACGCAAAGAAATCATCACCACCGTGGTTGAACATCCGGCGATTCTAACCCTGTGCGAACATTTAGAAAAAGACGGCTATGTGATTCACCGCCTCAAAGTGGACAAAAAAGGCTGGTTAAGTAGCAAAGACTTTGAAAAACTCATGTCCGATAAAGTTGCCATTGCCTCCGTGATGTGGGCAAACAACGAAACCGGCACTCTGTTTCCCGTTGAAGAACTGGCAGAAATCGCCGCCTCCGCTGGGGTGATGTTTCACACCGACGCGGTGCAAGCGGTGGGCAAAGTGCCGCTGAACCTGCAAGAAACCGCAATTGACATGCTGTCGCTGTCCGGGCACAAACTGCACGCCCCCAAAGGCGTCGGTGTGCTGTACCTGCGGCGCGGCACCCGCTTTCGTCCGCTGTTGCGCGGCGGTCATCAAGAACGCGGACGCCGTGCTGGCACCGAAAACACCGCCTCCATCATCGGCTTGGGCAAAGCCTGCGCAATGGCGCTGGCAGCAATGGAACAGGAAAAAACCACGGTCAAAGCCCTGCGCGACCGCCTCGAACACGGCATTTTGGCGCAAGTACCGCACTGCTTTGTCACCGGCGACCCCGGCAATCGCCTGCCCAACACCTGCAACATCGCCTTTGAATACATTGAAGGCGAAGCGATTTTACTGCTGCTCAACAAACAAGGCATCGCCGCCTCCAGCGGCTCCGCCTGCACCTCCGGCTCGCTCGAACCCTCCCACGTCATGCGCGCCATGGACATCCCCTACACCGCTGCCCACGGCACCGTGCGCTTCTCCCTGTCGCGCTACACCACCCCAGACGAAATCGACCGCGTCATCGCCGCTGTCCCGCCCATCATCGCCCAACTGCGCAAACTGTCGCCCTATTGGAGCGGCAACGCGCCCGTCGCCGAGCCGGACAAGGCGTTTGCGCCGACTTATGCCTAAGTCAGGTAGATACGCTGTTGTCAATCTCCCAACAAAAAAACAGCTTAACAATTTGCTATTGGCAAAGCGTGATAAAGCTTTGCGCTGTCAAATGGTTGGCGATTTTTCAAAATGCCGTACAGTGCATGAAGTAATTTACGCATAACGGCGCAAATACTTCATTGCAAAAGCGTAGGGTGGACAACCGCTTTTCGTTGCCCACCATTTGGTGCCATTGCATGGTGGCAAAAAGCGGTGTCCTGAAGCTCGCCGAAGGG
>DYPE01000152.1 GCA_020720085.1 Dichelobacter nodosus
TATTCTTCGCAACTGCCGCCTGCGCGCGCCAACGCCAGGCGGATTTGTTCTAGCGAAAAACCCCGGTATTGTAAGAATCGAATTTGTTTGGCTTTTTCCTTGGCATCGTGCGGTGGTAGCGGGCCAAATTTTTTCTCGCGTGCCAAGCAAGCCTGCGTCACCCAGTGGTATTCCCCCAAATCAAGGCATTCGGATGCTTGTTCGGCGTCCACGCCATGCTGGCGCAATTCTGCGCGCGCCCGCAACGGGCCGCGTCCCGCGTGGCTGCGTAAATAACTTTCCACAAAGCGTTGTTGATCCAAATATCCCGCGATTTCCAGCTCATCCAGCACCGGCTCAATGCTTTCTTGCGCAAACCCCTTGGCCGCCAGTTTGCGCGCCAACTCCACACGGGAATGTTCGCGCCGCGCCAGCGCGGCCAGCGCAAGGTCTTTGATAGACGTGCGGGTCATGCGATTTTGTCCTGTTTGCGCCGCCAATCCAATAATCCCGCCGCATTCAGCCGCGCATCCGCATGCATGATCCGGTGCGCTTGCTCGCGGGTAAGGCTGCAACCGTGACGCTGCTGGCGCTGGTGTAAAAAATCGATCAACGTTTCGACCAAGCGCGCTTCCGCGTCCGGCGCACGGGCATCTGCTTGTTGGGCGAAAACCACAAATTGATCAATGTATTCGTGCAGTTGCGCGGCCAATGTCGGCAAGCCAGTAATTTTACCAAAATGGGTGAGAAACGCCGTTTCTGGTTGGTAGGCAAGCAAACGCTCAATCGATGCGTGCATGGCGGGTGGGTCAAATTGCACGGGCGAAGTGGTGGGATACAAAAACGGCCCCTGATCCGTGTCGAATTCGCGGTAGGACAAACCAAAAGCGTCGCCCGTGAACATGGCGCGCGCTGTGGGGTCTATCACTGCCAGATGATGGCGAGCATGGCCGGGCGTATGAGGAAAAATCAGCGTGCGCCCGCGCCAATCCAGCGTGGCACCGTCTTCCAGTGCATCCACGCGCGCGGCAGGTGCGGGCGTGATGGTGCCGTGCAATTGCTGGAACAACGTAGCGCCGTATACTTCGGTAGCGCCTAAAATCAGCGCGTTGGGGTCAATGAGGTGCGGTACAGCGCGCGGATGCGCCAGCAAGCGCGCGTATGGCAGCTCGCGCAATAACGCGCCCGCACCGCCAGCATGATCCAGATGCACATGGGTAATAATGACATAATCCACCTGTTCACGCGCAATGCCTTTTTGCGCCAAGGCTTGCAGCAGCAGCGGCACAGCAGGGGACGCGCCCGTGTCAATGAACACTGCGTGACCTTCGTGTTCAATCAAATGGCTGGCAGTCATGCCCGGTCGGCCATAGCCTGTGTCTATGGTGGCAATGCCGTGCGTTTCTTGGATAAGCGGTATCGGTTTCATAGCGTTTGCGCTCGCATCTATTTAAATTTATTGAAAATTACACGCCCGTTGCGTGTTTGAATTTAACTGGTTGTTTTAAGTTTGTTATTTCTTCTGGCACGCCCTGCTATGCCCGCCTTGCGAAAAAAAAAACTAAGAGTACACTTAATCGATTCAGCATGTCCGGGACAGCGCAACCTAGCGCGGTGCTGGACATCATGCAGGCCATGCTCGGTAATGATGGCCATTGTCCATTAAAATTATGTTCAGGAGTATATAAAATGGCACGGCTCACGGTGGAAGATTGTTTGGAATATGTGGATAACCGTTTTAATTTGGTGCTACAAGCCTCTAAGCGGGCGCGCCAATTGTCGTTAGGGGCCAAGCCGTATGTTGACCCTAAACAGGACAAACCCACGGTGGTGGCGTTGCGCGAAATCGCCGAAGGAAAAAATACGCCAGCGCTGAGCGCAGGCGGTAAGCACACGGAAAATTAACCTGAAACTCCGGCGTATGTAACCCCTTGGCGTTTGCCCCCATGCGCTGCATCCTTTCCCCGTTCCCAGGCCCATACCGTGAACCACGATCTCTGCCTACCGCCGCATGAACCGTGTGGTGATGCTGAACAGAAATATCTGGCCAGTGATTTATGCCATCAACTGGAGATATATCTGGACGAGGAATCGGTGCGCGCAGTTTATTTGGCGTATCTGTTCGGCGCGGAAGCGCATGCCCACCAATCCCGCCAAAGCGGCGAGCCTTATATTTATCACCCCTTGCAAGTGGCGCGTATTCTGGCGGGTTTGCACATGGACGCCACTACGCTGGTGGCGGCCATTTTACACGATGTCATTGAAGATACGGGCATTGACAAGGAGCAAATCAAAGCCTCCTTCGGCGAAGCCGTGGCGGAGTTGGTGGATGGTGTCAGTAAAATACCCAAGCTGGCACAAGACAATCCATCCGAAGCACAGGCCGCGAGTTTTCAAAAAATGCTCATGGCCATGTGCCGTGACATTCGGGTGATTTTAATTAAACTCGCGGATCGCCTGCATAATGCGCGCACATGGCACAGCAAAAAGGAACAATCCCGTCGCCGCATTGCCAAAGAAACGCTAGAAATTTATGCGCCCATTGCCTTGCGGCTGGGCATGTATCAACTCAGCCAAGAATTGGAAAATCTAAGCTTTGCCGCGTTGTATCCGCGTCGCCACACCATTATCCGCCACCGCATGGACGTTTTCTGTGCCAACAAACAACGCCAGGAGCAAATCAGCAATACCATGGCGATGCTGTCGGAACGGATGCACCAGGCCGGAATTGCCGGAAAAATCGTGCGCGAGCTAAAAACGCCGTATTACACTTATAAAAAAATGGCGCGACGCAACCAGTTGGAAAAAATCATCGAGCCATTACGCTTTCATGCCATTGTCGATACCGTGGACAATTGCTACCGCTTGCTTGGGGTGGTGCATAGCTTGTATACGCCCAAACCAGGCGGATTCAAGGATTACATCGCCATCCCGAAAAGCAATGGCTACCAGTCATTACACACCAAGCTTAAAGACCGCAATGGCCATCCCATTGAATGCCACATCCGCACGCCAGAGATGAATCAAATTGCCGAATTTGGCATTACTGGCCATGATTGGCTGGCCGCCGCGCCAGGAATGCCGTCTGCGCCCGTGCGTGCGCAAGCGTGGGTGCAGCGCCTGCTGGAATTACAGCGTAACACGGGCAATTCTAGGGAATTTTTAGAGAACGTAAAGCTGGATTTATTTCCTGATGAAGTGTGTGTATTCACGCCCAAAGGCACGCTGATAGAACTGCCGCGCGGTGCCACGGCGATTGATTTTGCCTTTGCTGTGCATAGCGATTTGGGTTACCAAGCGATTAGCGCGTGGATTGATGGCGCGTATGCCTCGCTCAGTGTGGCATTGCAAAATGGCCAGTCGGTGCGAATTATCACCGCGCCGCGCGCCAAGCCGCAATTAGAATGGCTGGATTTCGCCACCACTGCCAAGGCACGCCTGAGCATACGCAACTATTTCAAATCACTCAATGACAGTGACGCCATACACTTAGGCCACCGTATTGTCGATCAAGCGCTCGCTCCGTATCGGTTGAGCGTGGAACAATTAACGCCAGAACAATGGGCCACGCTACAAACCGCGTTTCAATACACCTCCCAGTCCGCCTTATTCCGCGACATTGGTCTGGGGAACCGCCTGGTGTTTCAAATTATCAGCCAATTGCACCTGGCCGAAGGCGAAGCACAACCGCTCGCTGGGCCGCAGACTGAACTGATCATCAAGGGCACCGAAGGTGCGGTGGTCACGCTGGCCAAATGTTGCCGCCCAGTGCCGGGCGATTTGATTAAAGGCCACGTCAGCGTAGGGCGCGGCCTGGTAGTGCATACCGAAGATTGCCGCAACATCCAGCGCCGGGGCATCACGGAAAATCTTATCGCCCTTACCTGGGCGGAAAAACCACTGGGGAAATTTTGCGCAGATATACGTTTAGAAGTCACGCACCAACGCGGCGTACTGGCCATGATTTCCACGGCCCTAAACAACTTGGGCGTGAATATAGAATCCATTACCTCCACAGATGGCAGTGCGCTCACCATGTTGATTCACTTAACGCTGCAAGTGAACGACCGCGCCGGACTAGAGGCTATTTTGCGTCATTTG
Organism: Dichelobacter nodosus; assembly: GCA_020720085.1. Classification (GTDB taxonomy): domain Bacteria; phylum Pseudomonadota; class Gammaproteobacteria; order Beggiatoales; family Beggiatoaceae; genus DYPE01. The sequence goes on from DYPE01000152.1 coordinate 4,081, forward strand.
CGCCGGATAAACGTAGTTCTCCATGCGCAACGCTGCCATAGCGCTGGCGCGCCATGAGACACAAGGCACACCAGCATTTTTTTTCAAAATATCCAATGGGTTAATTCGCGGCCAGGTACGACTCTAGCAGTTGGTATTGGAACTCCGCCTCATGGTGATCCGTGCCGCCACCCTGAGCAATGCCTGCACAGCTTTGCGCCATGCGTGCGGCCATGGCCGCGCTCCATGCCAGGTTGTCCTGTGTGCTCATGGCAGCCGCCGGGAGCACACACGCTTTCGCTGCCTCAGCCACGAAATGCCCAGCTTGACTTTGCCAGTCAGCGTCTGTGCCGCAATGGGTGAATGATTCCACGCAAGCGCTTTTGGCGGCGATGTAAATCGGCCCCAATTCGCCGTCGCTGATGTCCGCACGCTGGGCAGCGACCACAGCTTGCTTGATGCGCGCGTCCGAGGTCAAGTCCAGCACGTGCTCAACAAAAGCCGCGCCCACTTGGCGCTGGCCGCTGATAGATAGGGATGCCAGCGCGGCACGGAAATCCATTTCTGATTGAATTTTCATTGCGTTGCCTCCGTATTGCTGGTAGCAGCATTGGCAGAATTTTCTGCCGCAGAGGCGGGCGGCGCGAGATGCTCGGCCAGCATTTCAGTCAAACCCACCACAGGGATGTGCATTTGGTAATGTTCCAAGCCTTCCTCAATGACAATGCGGCAGTTGGCGCACGCAGTCACCAGGGTTTGTGCGCCCGAGGCTTCCAGTTGCGCTTTTTTGCGCTTAAATGCGGTCAGACGCAATTCTTCGGCTTCTTCAATGGCGCTTTGACCGCCGCCACCACCGCAGCACCAATTCATTTTGCCCGCATCGGGCATTTCCACAAAATTGTGTGCCACCATGCGCAGCAGATTGCGCGGCTGTTTTTCCACGCCGCCCCGGCGCACCAATTGGCAGGGATCGTGGAAAGTCATGCGTGCGGTTTCCAGCCCCTCGGTTTGCAGTTTGCCTTGCAAGCGCAATTCGTCCAATACTTCTAAAATGTGTTTTACCTTAAAGCGGTAAGGACGGCCAATCAAATTGGGGCCTTCCCAGCGGATAGCCGTATAAGCATGGCCACATTCCGGGCTGATTACGGTTTTTACTTTGAGTTTTTCTGCGCCGTTGACCACGCGCTGCACCAGTTCGCGGGCAATGTCAGACACGCCGATCTGAATGCCGCTGTTGGTGGCTTCAAAGGCTTCTGAGCACAGTGTCCAGGTTTTGCCCGCTTGGTGGAAAATTTTTGCCACTGCACCGAGGTATTCGGGGAAATTCATGATTTCCATGGAAGAAAGCAACACCAGGTATTCCATGCCCACCACATCGACCGGAATGGTCAAGCCAGTTTCTGCTTCCACGTGCTTGATTTGCGCCTTAAGCGCGGGGAATTTCACGCCCATGGGGCTGCCCACGGTAATGGCGCGCTTGCTGGCATTGATTTGGCCCTCGGGCGCGTAACCCGCAGCGGCCATGCCTTCGCGCAGTTTGCGCACCATGTACACAATGTCGTTGCCCACTGGGCACACCACCGAGCAACGCCCGCACATGGTGCAACTGTCATACACCAATTCCTGCCATTGCGCCAAATCCGCATCGCGCAAAGGTTGGTTGAATCCTAGCAAACCTTTGAATTTACCCAATAAAGTAAACTCTTGCGCCCATATCTTGCGCATGGGTTCAAGCTTGTAGATGGGAGTATATTTTGGATCGCCAGTTTCGGTGTAAAACAAACACGCCTCAGCGCACAGGCCGCAGTGTACGCAACTGCTAAAATAGGCGGCAATACGGCTGTCAATTTGCTTGCGTATGGTATTTTGCCCACGTGCGAACCATTCTTCAGCGGTTGGCGCGGCGGTTACGGACGAAATCGCAGTCATTGTTGCACTCCTTTACGGCCCGCCAGCGCGCCGTTATAAAATCTGGCAATGAATAAGGTGAATGTGTGCATCAGCTTGGTAAATGGAAAGAAAATCAATAAAAATTCCACCGATAAAATGTGTAGCGCCAGCATCAGCGGATAAGGCAGCAATAGATGATGATAGGCCAAATAGCCAGTGAGCAGAGGCATGAACGTCAATTTCCACACCAAAATGTCATGTAGCGTGGTCAACTGGCGCAATACCGGGTGGGTGAAGCGGTGAATTAATAACGCCACCAACGCTACCATGGCCAGCACAGCCGCGAAATCCACAATGGCATTGGGCAAACCCGGCCAGCGTATGCCAGTCAGGGCGTGCAACAGTTCAATGTGTGGCACGAACAGCAACAGGCTGATAAATAAGCCGATGTGGAACACGTACCCGCCCACTACCGTCATTGCGCCACGCTGCATCACACCCGGTGCCGGCAAAAAACGCCGCCAAATGCTGGCAAACCCGGCTTCTACGCCACTGGCGCGTGCTTCGGAGTAATCGCGTGGATTGGGTAGCAACAAAATTTCCAGCAAACGCGCAGTGACGCCAAACACGAATACCGCGACGGAAAATTCAAACGCCGGGCCGCGCACCCATAGCAAAAAGTCCATGTAGCTCATTGTTTGTCCTCCA
>DYPE01000019.1:0-5723 GCA_020720085.1 Dichelobacter nodosus
ATAGCAGCCCAGGGCAACGCCCTGGGTAGACCGGTGGTAGTTCATCAAGCCCTGAAGGGGCGTAATAAAATTGTTTATTTCGCCCTTTCAGGGCTGACTGAATACAATCCGCTTACCCAGGGCGTTGCCCTGGGCTGCTATAGATTTCGCCCCTCTGGGGCTGAAAATCAAAGATGTATAGATATCTTTGCCGCAAGAGAGCGGATAACGTTATAAAAAACTTAGTTTGTGAGCGGCTTAAGTAGAGTTCATTGAAGCTCATGCAAAACGCATCACTCAATACAAACTGCCGCCCTACTCGCCGGACTTCAACCCGATTGCGAAGCTAGCTGTGGCGGAGAGTAAAAAGTAAGGAAACACATTTACAATATTTTTCGACAGTTGATGCGCTCACGCAGAAAATTGATGAGACTCTGCTGAAGTTTGCTAATATCGGGCAGGAAATAATGAGTATTTTTGGCCTGTTGGAACGGCAGGCGACAGCCTAACCGATTATAGCAAAACCAAAATATTTTTCTGAAAAGCTATAGCCGAAGGAATAGTAGCAACGTATTGTTGCCTGTTTCTGCTTTATGAAATAATATCAAACCTCTTTTGTAACAAATTCGCATCACCTTGCTTGGACGGCCACACAAAGGGTTACCGTATGAACATGAAACCATTGGCATATTCCATTGGCTGCTTGCTGGCTGGCAGTATAATGGTCACTTCCGCATGGGCAACAGGAACCGCGCCTTTGCCGCCTATAGCTGCACCGGAAAACCGCATTTCCGCCATGCCATCCTTGGTGGTCAACACGTTCCGGCTAGAAGGTGCCAAAATAATTCCAGAGGCGGAATTGCAAGAAATTCTCAAGCCTTACACCCGCCGCTCCATTACAGCGGAAGAATTGCAGGAAGCGCGCGCCAAGTTAACGCAGCATTACATTCAGCAAGGCTATATCAATTCCGGCGCAGTCATTCCAGACCAAGAAGTGCGTGATGGCGTGGTGACCATGCGTATTGTGGAAGGCCGTTTGACTGCGGTGGAGCTGCGTAGCGCGGATCCAGAAAAGCCGTTGCGGCTCAAAGAATCTTACGTGCGGGGCCGTTTGGGCTTGAATGCTGATGCGCCGCTTAATATCAAAAAACTGCAAGAACACTTGCAAATTTTACAACAAAATCCATTAATTAAACGGTTTGATGCGGAACTTGGCCCTGGTCTGAAATCTGGCGAAGCGTTTTTGAATTTGGAATTGGAAGAAAACCGTCCGTTGGAATACGGCATTTCCTTGAACAATCACCGTTCGCCCAGCGTGGGCGCATACCGGCTGGAAGCGGACGCGCGTCATCGCAACTTGACTGGATATGGTGACAGTTTGTATGCCCGCTATGGCCTAGCGCAGGGCTTAAACGATGCGACGGTGGAATATACTCTGCCGCTGTCCAGCCGCGACACCACGTTGGCACTGCGTTTGGATCGCAATGATTCACAAGTTATTTCTTCGCCATTTGACCTCTTGGACGTGGAAAGCAAATCTACGACTTATGCGCTGACCTTGCGTCATCCTTTTTATGTGGCGTATACCGAGGATTTCCATTTTAAAACCTTTGATATGGGACTGGGACTGGAAAAGCGCCGCAGCGAAACCACGTTGCTGGGACGGCCCTATTCCTTTCCGCCGTTGCCCAACGAAGCAGAAGGCGTTAGCAACATCACAGCCATTCGCTTTAGTCAGAACTGGCTAGACCGCAGTCGCAACCGGGTGATTGCCTTTGCCTCCACGTTTGGCATTGGCATAGACGCGCTGGACGCCACCATCAACGACGGCTTGGATGGCGCTGGCCTGGCCACGCCAGAGCCGGATAGCGAATTTGTGACCTGGGTCGGTCAATTGCGCTGGGTAGAACGCTTACAAAATGTCTGGGATAGCCAACTGCATGTGCGCTTGGATATGCAATATGCCAGCACAGATTTATTGGCCCTGGAAAAATTTTCTATTGGCGGATCCAGCACGGTGCGCGGTTACCGCGAAAATCAGCTTACCCGTGACCGTGGCGTGGTGGCTTCGCTGGAATGGCGCATTCCAGTGGGTGCGGTGAAAATTCCCGGCCTAAGCGAGGAAGGCGATGGCGCGTTGATGATTGCGCCCTTTGTGGATTATGGCACAGGCAGCAATGTCAATCTGGCCGAACAAGGGCCGGATAGCCTTGCCAGCGTGGGCATTGGTTTACTGTGGAACCCCACCCGCCACATCAGCGCGGAACTGTATTGGGGTAAGGCATTAAATTCGGTGGAAGAAGACAAAGATCGCGATTTGCAAGATGACGGCGTGCATTTTGCGTTGGATGCGCGTTTTTAAGCGCAATGAAAATAAAATGGCCGTGCAACGGAAAAATTCTGTTGCACGGCCACATTGGCTTTACCTTACCGTCAAGCGCTGGCAGGGTAGATTATTTGCCGGAAACGCGGAGTTTTTGGCCAACCTTCAATTTCTTGGAATCAACTTTGTTCCAAGATTGCAGATTTTTTACAGATACGCCATATTTCTTGGCCAGTTTGCCCAACGTGTCGCCTTTGGCCACAGTGTGGTATTCGCTGCTGCTGCTGCTGCTGGCTTTTTCCTGCGCTGGCTTCATCGCTTCAGCAGGAACGGCTTCTTTTTTCTCCGTGCGGACTTGCGCGGCGGGTTCAGAGGCCTTGGCAGCAGGTTTGGCGGCGTCTTTACCGCTGTCTTTCTTGGCAGTGCTGCCGCAACCGCCCAGGGTCAGAATCGCGGCGATAGAGCTAGCCAGTAAAGCCAATTTCAAAGAAGAATGAATACGCATAAGTTTTTTTGGTTCCATATCAAAATAACAGAAAGATTCCCAACAATTTGGGTGTCCGTGAAACGGGAATTTCTCCGTTTCATAGTGTTTATTTTCGCATAGTGAATTCAGCAAACACAAGAGCACCCGCGCATTTGCGATCCAAGGCCCAGCGGTGGCTTACTAAAAAAATCAGGCAGTTTCCAGTGATGCCATGGCTTCGCGCATGAGATAGGCGGTTAATTCTTAGCAAAATCCATGCCCTAAGCTACACCCAGAAAATGCCAGCGGTCAATGCCGCAAAAAAAAGGCGCGTTCATCACGCGCCCAAAACGACACAGCCTGTCACTACAGGAACCCATCATACCGGCCTTATGTGACGCGGCAATTACACGGCGTTCTTTGATGTTTGAACAATTCGTTTTATTTGGCATTTCATTCGTTGCCAACCTATTTTCGGCGTTTGCTGGCGGCGGCGCAGGGTTGCTACAATTGCCCATGTTGCTGCTATTGGGCTTGCCCTTTGCCATGGCGCTGGCCACCCACAAAGTCGCCACCGTGGCCCTGGGCCTGGGTGCCAGCCTGCGTTACTGGCGCGAAGACATTTTGCAGCTTGGCTTTGCCAGCTTTATTTTAGCCAGCGGCCTGCCGGGCGTGGTGTTAGGCGCAAATTTAATTTTGCTGGTACCAGACCGCATGGCACAATCTGCGCTAGGCATCTTAACCTGCGGTTTAGGGGTGTATTCCATTTTCAAAAAATCCCTAGGCCAAAACTTCGTGCCGTGCCACCGCAGCTTTTCCGGCTACGCCCTGGGCGGCATGGTGCTGTTTGGCATTGGTGTGTTAAATGGCTCGCTCACTTCCGGCACGGGCCTGTTTGTTACCTTATGGCTCATCCGTTGGTTTGGCTTAGATTATCGTCGTGCTGTGGCATACACGTTAATTTTGGTCGGCTTGTTTTGGAATGGCATGGGCGCAGTAACGCTGGGTCTGCAAGGTACGATTTATTGGAACTGGCTGCCCGCTCTGTTGCTCGGCTCTGCCCTAGGTGGCTACGCAGGCGCGCATGTGGCGCTACGCCAAGGCAATGCTTGGATAAAACGCGCATTTGAAATCGTCACGCTCTGTGTGGGATTCATGCTGCTCTTTTTTTAATGGGCGCGGCGCTTCAGAAGCTGTGATCATGACTCATTAGATATATGCGCAATGCTGGCTTTAGCCAGCAGCGCACGCAAGCGCTCGATTTCGCGCTGTTGGCGCAGGAGGGTCAACTGGGTGGTAACGCGCGCCAATAGCTCATCGGATTGAATGGGTTTGATGATGTAGTCGGCAGCGCCTACTTCAAAGGCGTGGATTTTGTCGTTGCTATAACTAAGCGCAGTCATGAAAATAATGGGAATGCGGTTGGTTTCATCGTTGAGTTTCAGGCGTTTGCAAACTTCGTAGCCATTGAGTTCTGGCATCATGATGTCAAGCAGAATCAGCGCGGGCCGTTCCTGCTCTGCTTTGAATAATGCAATACTGCCATCTTGGGCTGTGATAGTCTGCAAGCCCGCTTGCTCAAGAATGCGGGGCACCCAAAAGAGCGTACCGGGGTCATCATCCACCACTAAAACTACGTCAGAAAGGGTTTCATTCATTGTGTTCATCCGGCATTTGGTACCACAACATGAAATAAGGAATCCAAGGCTTCGGCTTGGAAGTAAAAATTATACTTTTTCAACATGTCACGCGCTGGAATACGCGGCCAGGCTTTTGGCATGATTGTGTCCGTTCGGGTTGGGTGTGGTTGTTGCTGATTTATGGGGGGATAGCCGTTGTGGTTGATTCCTCATTATTCTACTATGTAAATGGGGCGGCAGGAATTGCAGGCCATTCCCTCACAGCAATTAGCTCTTAATTCGCATTTAAGCTTCGTTTTTCGACAGCCTAGGTAAGATACCCGCACTATATTTCTGTAAACTTAACTCAAATGGCCTTGCCTATGCTGGATTACTACGATGCCTTTATTTCCTATGGTCGCGCCGATTCTAAACAGTTGGCCGTGCGGCTGTGGCAGCGTTTGCAAGCGCTGGGGTTTCGCGTTTGGTTTGATCAATCGGATATTCCGCCAGCAGTGGATTTTCAGGATCAAATCGACGATGGCATTGTGCGCGCGCACAATTTTTTATTTCTGATCGCGCCACATGCCACCAATTCGCCGTATTGCGCCAAAGAAATCGAACAGGCCCTGCGCTGGAACAAGCGCCTGATTCCCTTGCTGCATGTTGCGGAAATTGATTTTGATACCTGGCACGCGCGCCATCCGGGCGCGGATGCTGCGGCGTGGGCGGAGTGCTGCCAGCACGGCTGCCACAGCGGCATTGTGAATTTGCCCGAAGCCTTGCGTCGGCGCAATTGGATTGATTTTCAAGCAGAAGAAAATTTTGAGGATGCGCTGGCAAAATTGGCTGCAACCTTACGCCGCCATAGCGATTATGTGGCGCGACACACAGAATGGTTACGCGAGGCCTTGCTGTGGCAACAACACAGCCATGCTGAGCAATATTTGCCAGTGGGCGCGGAATACGAAGCCGCGCTGGCGTGGCTGGTGCAAACCGAATGCGCTGGCGATCCCTTGCCCTGCGAGCCGACTGCGCTACATGCCGATTACCTGTGCGCAGCCAAAAAAAACGCCAATAATTTATTTACCGATGTCATTATTTTGCATGACGAAACGGATCGCGCACATTGGCGGGCAATAAAAAACGCGCTAGCGCGCCTAGGCGTTACCGTGTGGCAGGCAGAAGACGATGCCCTACCTGAGTTGTCGGCATCTGAGGCATTGCGTGAGGGCGTTGTGCGCGCTGAGGCGGTGATTACGCTGTTGTCGCCCAGCGCGTTGGCAGCACAGCATTGCCCGGAACTCGGGCGTAGCCCGGAACACGGGCGTAGCCC
>DYPE01000019.1:5823-7669 GCA_020720085.1 Dichelobacter nodosus
CGTAGCCCAGAACTCGGACGTAGCCAGCGTGCACTGGAATGGGCGGAAAGTTATCACAAACGCATCATTCCCGTGCGCGTGCAGGCGTGCGCAGTAAGCGCGTTACAAGAAGTCCAAAGTCTGGGCCTGGTGTCTTTGCGGGATGCGCAAATCTTAGCATTTGATGAGTCTCCGACGGCGGCGCTGGAGCAATTGTTGCGTGTTTTAGCGGATGATCGGGATTACTATCAAAAGCATACGCTATTTTTAGCCGCTGCGCTGAAGTGGGCAGCACAAGATCAAAACCCCGGCATTTTGCTGCGCGGATTTACGTTAGATAATGCCGAAGCCTGGCTGGCGCATGGCAAAAACCGCGTAGCCCATCCCCCTCTGGCCTTGCAACGGGATTTCATCCGCGCCAGTTTGGCCAACAAGGGCCAGGCACAAACGGAGGTGTTCATTTCCTATTCGCGCAAAGATGCCGGGTTTGCTCGGCGCTTGAATACGGAGTTGCAAACCTATGGCAAAGTCACTTGGTTTGACCAGGAAAGCATTGCCGAGGGCGAGGATTTTGCCCGAGAAATCCGCAATGGCATTGCCAATGCGGATAATTTTGTGTTTGTTATTTCGCCGGATGCGGTGGCTTCGCCTTTTTGCGCGCAAGAAATTGAGTATGCGGTGGAATTGAATAAGCGCTGCATCCCGCTGCTGTACCGCGACACGCTTGCAGAGCAAATTTCCGCGCCGCTGGCCGCCTTGCAATGGATTCACTGCAAACCTGGGGAAACCGAATTTAGCGCCGCGTTCCGCCAATTGGTGCGCGTGCTAGACACCGACCGCGAGCACACCCGTCAACACACCTTGTGGCACCAAAAAGCCAGCCATTGGCATGGCCACCAACGCGAGGATGCCTTGCTGCCGCGCGGCAGCGAATTGGCCATTGCCGAACAATGGCTGGCTGCCGCCGAAAGCAAGGATCCCGCAGTCACACCGTTGCAACGCGCCTATATCTTGGCAGGCATCCAAAGCCGACTGCGCACTGCGCGCCATCTGCGCTGGCGTTTGGTCGTGCTCACGGTGTTGACGCTGGCCGCCTTGGTGGCCAGCGTGTTGGCCACACATTCCTACTGGCAGGCCGAAGATGCGCGTTCGCAAGCTGAAATTGAGCGCAACCGCGCACTCATTGCCGAGCGCGACAGCCGCTTAAACTACACCCGTGCGCTGACCACGCTGGCACAAAACGAGTTGACCGCAGGCCGCACTGCGGATGCCTTATTGCTGGCGTTGGAAACCCTAGAGGTTTCGGGCCATAGCGCAGGCCAGGACATGCCCGCCAGCGTGCGCCAAGTGTTGTACCAAGGCTTGGGTGAATTGCGCGAAGCCCATGTGCTGCCGCATGATGGCGCAGTGGCGAAAGCTGTGTTCAGTCCCAATGGTGCATGGCTGGCGACCGCTTCGCAAGATTACACCGCACGGCTGTGGCATGTGCGCGAGGGTCGCCTCCATGCTTTGCTGCAAGGCCATGGCGGCGGCGTGTGGCAAGTGGCGTTCAGCCCAGACAGCCGTTGGCTGCTCACAGTGTCTGAGGACGGCAGCGCGCGCCTGTGGCGCACCGAGGACGGCGCGTTGCAAGCGGTGCTGCAAGGCCATACTGGCCCGGTGGTATCTGGCGCATTTAGCGCGGATGGCCAGTGGATTGCCACGGGTTCCGATGATGGCAGCGCGCGCCTATGGCAACCCACGCAATGCCTGGCGGACAACGATTCTGCGCGCCATTGCCAGGCCACGCGCGTGCTGGCGCACGACGCGCCCGTGACGCATGTGGCGTTCAGCCCATGTAGGGGCGGTGGTTTATCCCCGCCCGGTG
>DYPE01000019.1:7769-32903 GCA_020720085.1 Dichelobacter nodosus
CGGTGGTTTATCCCCGCCCGGTGATTTATCCCCGCCATGTAGCGCTACATTGGCCGTAGCCACCCATGCCGGGACTGTGCACTTATGGCCCATTGCGCAAGACAAAGCGCTGGCAGAACTGCGCCCACCGCACGCTAAGGCCGATGAGGTGGCTGCCCAGCGCGTGGGTTTCAGCCCGGATGGCCAATGGTTGGCGGTGGCGTATGACAATGGCGAGGCCATTGTCTGGGAAGTGGCCAAACAACGCTATAAATTCACACTGTCAGGCCATAGCGCGCTGATACGCAATGTTTTTTTTAGCCCAGATGGCACATTGATTTTAACCGCATCAGCGGACAAAAGCGCACGGCTGTGGCGCCGTGCGGACGGCGCATTGGTCGCGCAGTTGCAAGGCCATTCTGGGCCAGTGTGGGATGCTGCATTCAGCCCGGACGGACAGACCGTTGCCACAGCAGCGTGGGATAACAGCGCGCGCTTGTGGAGCGTGGAAGGCAATCTGTTGGCCGTGCTGGGCGGGCACCAGGACTATGTTTACCATGTAACGTTTAGCCCGGATGGCCAAACCCTGGCGACCGCGTCGTTGGACGCCAGCGCGCGCTTGTGGCGTGTGAAGCCAAGCTTTGGCTTCATGACCTTAGGCGATCATGACAGTGCGGTATTGCAAGCGCGGTTTAATCCAGTCACCAATACCCTGCTGACCACCAGTGAAACTGGCCAAGTCCGGCTGTGGGACAGCGCCGGAATGCTGCTACACACCATTCACGCTCATGCAGGTGCCGTGACGCAAGCCGTGTTCAACAGCGATGGCCAACGGTTTGCCAGCGCGGACGACACTGGTTTGATCCTGGTATGGGATAGCGCCAGCGGCGCGGTGCAGCAAGCGCTGGACGGTCACCGCGCTACCGTGCACGCGCTGGAATTCGCGCCCAACCGTCCGTTGCTGGCCAGCGCCAGCGAGGACGGCCAGGCGCGGCTGTGGACGCTGCGCGCGGGCGAGGACCAAAATACTTCAACGCGGGTACTGGCGCACGAAGGCGGCGCGGTTAAAGCCATACACTTCAACACCGATGCCAGCCTCGCGCTCAGTGCAGGTGAGGATGCCAGCACGCGCGTGTGGGACACGAACAGTGGCCAATTGCTTAGCGTATTGGCGGGACATGTGGGCGGTGTCACGCAAGTGCGTTTTCATCCCAACGGCAACTGGGTAGCCACTGCTGCGGCAGATCATCTGGTGCGTTTGTGGCGCTGGAGTGACCGCACCTTACTCGCCGTGATGAAAGGGCATGAGGATAAAGTATTGGATTTGATATTTAGCCCAACAGGCGACTTCATTGCCAGCGCAGGCGACCGCACGGTGCGGATTTGGGAAACCAGCAGCGGGCGTTTGCTGCACACATTGCGCGGTCACCAAGGTCGCGTCAGGCAGCTCATTGAATTACCTGGTGCAAATAAATTTGCCAGCGCTTCCTGGGACAACACCGCACGGGTATGGAGTTTCACAGAAGCGGGCCAGCATAGCGATGCCCGCTATGAAATTGAAGTGTTGCGCGGCCACGAGGGCCTGGTGTGGCAAACTGCATTTAGCGCAGACGGCGCGCGCGTGATTACCGCGTCAGCAGACCATACCGCGCGCGTATGGCCTTTATTTGCCACAGCAAATACACTGTTGACCACGGTGCGTGACGCTTTGCCGCGCCGTTTAAGCCTAGAACGCCGCCAAACATTGCGCTTGCCAGAGCTAGAACGGCAACAGCAAGCGCGTGCGCGTTTGCAGCAAGGCAAGGACGCCGCCGCACAAGGCGATGTCGCACAAGCCACGCGGCATTTTCAAGCGGCCCTGGCGTTGGACAGCACCATGCAAATCTTGCCAGAAATCAAGGCGCAAACCTTGGCTGGCCAAGCCTTGTGGCAACAATACCAACAAGCAGACAGCACAGCAGGCGAAAACGCCGCCATACAGGCCGAAGTCGCACAACAACGGTTGCGCGCCTTAAATCCGGCTTTTTTGCCATAGCCACACGCGCAGATAACGCGCTGGCTTTGACCATGCCCATTTAATGAACCGGGAGAAATTCAGGCCATTATTTCCAGAATACACGAAGGCGAATTCATGGTTATTTTGAATGATGATAAATTCATGCCTGCGGTCGAAAGCAAATTGCGCTCAGGACGAAAAATAAATTTTTCTTGCCAGCTAAAGCAACAGCAGGTAAAATAGATGGTTTTTAGCGCCTTTCCTAAAATAAGGGCCTGTAGCTCAGTCGGTTAGAGCAGGAGACTCATAATCTCTTGGTCGTAGGTTCGAGTCCTACCGGGCCCAATCCTCTCAACTTAAGCGTGTTACTTTTTTGCGGATTAGGATAACATATTGTAATTTAATTAATTATCCTATTTTGACACCAAGCTATTTTACTTGGTTTTACTGAATACCTTCACCGCAATGACCTCCTGAAAGACGCACGACTCAAGCCTTGCGCGTTTATTTGTCAGCGGGTTTTGACTTTTTTGGTTGATGGCTTGCCTGACCCAACGTGCCATCCATTTTTGTATGCGCGCGGACAATCTGCGTTTTGCGATGGTAAAAGCCTTTCTGCGCTCAGGCCAGGCCGAGGCCATCGTGACAATCATGGCCCCGGACGCGCGCAATTGCCAGGCCTATGAATGCCAACGCTCGCCCACCCAGGTGCGCCTGATTCGCGTGGGACTCCCAATGGCCAAATTCACGCGCTTATCACTTCTTTGCACGCACCGTATTGGCTGCACAACCCAAGCCGAAACTATCGCAGACAGCTATAAAATCAATCGAACCTACGCCTTTGCTTACCTCAATCGTTGCCTACCACGCTGGCTGTTGTTATCCTTGCCTCAAACCGAGGCACTTTCCGACGCATTTTCTTTGCTCGCTAAAAACCTTATGACTACCTTACTCGTGGATGCATCAAATTGTGTGGGTTTGGCATATGGATGGCGTGATCGTACCTCAATGCGGTTCAAGCCAGCGCAATTGTTGGGTAACCGCCAGCCACGCGCCGCTGAGGCCGAGCAGCGCGCCGCCCAGGCCGTACCACAGAATGGACGGCGGATGAAGCCGTCGGTAGCACCAAATAGCTTGGCGATTTCAATTTCTTCGCGGCGGTTGTCTAAACTGGCATCTTGTAGATTTGGTAATGCCCCGATAAATAGGGCACCCCTGGAATAGTTAATTGTTTTTATTATTTTTTTTATTGCCTGTCACCCTGTGGATTGGGGCACTACCCGAGAAACAAGACAACCGCATCACCGCCACCAGCAAGCCACCCTTACTCGGGTTTTACGAGTAGAGCGGCAGAAGAAGCCGCTGAAAACAAGGTTCGTGAAAAGGTAGCAACAGAAGAGTTGAAACGTAAAGCTGATTGGGCTAATTACCAGCGAAGTCTGAATGAGCTGCTTCAGGAGGAGCTGCTGAATAAGCTGAAGAATCCATTTGGTCCATAGATTTTTATCTCTTCTGGGGTGAAACGTTTCTGGTTACACCGCCCTGAGATGTAACCCATTTTTCGGCGCTCCGCGCTGAGGATTATTGCCAAAAACAGAATGAGGAAAAACAAACATGTCCTATTCCGATTACAACTCGCTGCAAAAATTACAGCATGAACTGGGCATCAGTCACCAAAAAACAGATTTATTTACGCAAGTTGAACCCATCGCGCCATCGCAAAAATTGCAGGAAGACTTGGCTGAGGCGCGTCACTACAGTTTACTCACAGAAAAAGCCAAATCTGAATTTCTCATCACGCCCGTGTTGAAAGAAATTCGACGTAGTTATCCTGACAAAGTAGCAGTATTTTCTGGTGTCAATTTAGATTTGCCAGCGGAGGGACTCAGCGGATTTTGCGATTTTATTCTCAGTCATGAACCAAATACCATTGAATTGACCGCGCCGATATTTTGTTTGGTAGAAGCAAAAAATCGGACTTTGGAAGAGGGTTTTGCCCAATGTGCCGCCGAAATGTACGCCGCAATTTTATTCAATCAAGACAACCAAATGTTGTCAGAGACTATGTATGGCTGCGTGACCAATGGCTATGACTGGAATTTCATGCGTCTTGAAAATAAGCAATTACAAATTGACAGCACACGCTTGTTTCTCAACGAAATAGCTAAAATTCTAGGTATTTTCAGTGTGATAATAAATAGTTACGAAAATCTACAAAGAGCTTAGATAAGGTGTCAAATGAACATAATAGATGGTTTGAAAATTTTTTTAGTGCTTATTGTAGTCAATGGAATGACAAGTGGGGTGTATGCGTTTGAGGCGAGTCCAGTCTATCAATCCGAGGTAAAACTCAATCCTCTCAACTTAAGCGTTTTATTTTTTTGCGAATTAGGGTAACATACTGTAATGCTGCTGCCGGAGGTGTGTTCACGCGGGTCAAGACCTGCGTGGGCCACCCATTGACGGGCGGTCATTTCATCGGGCAATACCAAAACCTCGCCTACCCTTCGGCAGGCTCAGGGCAAGAAATGCTGGTAATGCCCCGATAAATAGGGTGCCCCTGGAATAGTTGATTGTTTTTATTGTTTTTTTATTGCCTGTCACCCTGTGGATTGGGGCACTACCGAAATGCTGATAGCGCTGGCTTTGGCAATACCTTTGATGCCGGTAATCAAGTCATAACTTTGTTTGACCTCATCATCCTGCTCAATCACCGTGAGCGCGTGGCTTGACAGCACATCAATCTGATTTTCCAGATGTTTTATGTCCTCCTTGAGGCTGTTTAACACGACCTCTGGCGTTTGTTGGGTTGCCTCCAGGGCGTGAAGTTGATTACTCGCCCTGAGCCTGTCGAAGGGTTTGCCCGTGCTTTTTGTTGGCTTAATTCGCTTAAACGCCGCGAACAGGCGCGGCCCCTTCGGCAGGCTCAGGACAAGTTTCCAGCTTATTCGCAGACGGCGCTTGCCAAACCTTAAACTCTTGTTTGTAATCAAGCAGTTCTGCGATTTCTGCCAACAACGCCGCATCAACAGCATCGGTTTTATTGCGCTGCACTTGTGCTGAGCGAAGTCGAAGCATCAATGCGTTAGCAAAGTTTTTAACCGCTTTGGGATCCATCACCGTCACCTCAATCCCCGGCTCGCGGCTTAACGCCACCGCGATGTCCAGGTGATAGGTGCCAGTCGCCTCCAGGCACACCCTGCACGGATGCTTGCCAACCCATGAGTACGGCATGGCCTTCCGGCGTGTTGGTAAAGGTTTTCACCTTGCCCGGTTTGCCGTTGCGGCGCACCACGATAACCAATTCCGATGCGCCGACATCCACGCCTACAAACAACGTTTTACTTGCCATATAAACTGTCCTCTAAATTAGGCTAAAATACCGGGCAGGCCGCAGACCCTGTTACAGATTTCACCTGTCTACCTTGCACTTGTGCTGAGCGCAGCCGAAGTAAGCTTGTCGAAGCAAATACAAGCTGTGGCAAGCCACGCTTTGGATACCCTTCGACAGAGCTTCAGGGCATCGCTCTTCGGCAATGGTGAATAGGGCGGCTGGCCAATCTACTTACGAGCTTCGTAGCTTCAGGGTGGGACGGCCTTTAACCTGCCTTAATAAACCGGGAGTTTAACCCGATTTAGGGACTATTTTATATACAAGGGTGGGCAAAACGTCCCTTCGGCGGAGCTTCAGGACACCGCCCTTCGGCAAGCTCAGGACACCGCTTTTTATTTTGCCCACCCGACATTAACCCGACCTACACCAGTAACCTGCAAGGGGTACCCCAATACGCCATGAAAGCTTCCATACGCACCAAACTAGAAACACTCGCCGACCGTTTGCAAGAACTAGAAGCCCTGCTGGCTGTGCCGGAAACCATGGCCAATACTGAATTATTCCGCAAGCTGTCCATGGAATATGCCGAAATCCAGCCTGTGGTCAAAGCCTTCCAAGCCTATTGCCATGCCGAAGCCGCACAGGCGCACGCCGTGGAAATGCAGCGCGACCCTGACCCGGAAATGCGCGCGCTGGCGGATGAAGAATTCAGCCACACCCGCGAACAGGTAGCGCGGATTGAACAAGAATTACAAGTGCTGCTGCTGCCCACAGACCCCGACGACCACTGCAATATTTTCCTAGAAGTGCGCGCAGGCACGGGCGGCGACGAGGCAGCACTGTTTGCTGGCGATTTACAACGCATGTACTTGCGCTATGCTGAACAATGCGGCTGGAGCGTGGAAGTGCTAAGCGCAAGCGATGGCGAGCATGGCGGCTACAAAGAAGTGATTTCGCGCATCACTGGCGCGGACGTATATTCGCGCCTCAAATTTGAATCCGGCGGCCACCGCGTACAGCGCGTGCCAGAAACCGAAACGCAGGGACGCATCCACACTTCGGCCTGCACGGTTGCGGTGATGCCGGAAGTGGCTGAAATTGAACAAATTGAAATCAACCCAGCCGACTTAAAAGTAGACACCTACCGCGCCTCCGGCGCAGGCGGGCAACACATCAACAAAACCGACTCTGCCATTCGCATCACACACTTGCCCACTGGCACGGTGGTGGAATGTCAGGATGAACGCTCGCAACACAAAAATCGTGCACGCGCCATGTCCTTGCTGGCAGCCAAACTGCTCACAGCGGAACGCGAACAACAACGCGCCGCACAAGCGGCCACGCGCAAAAGCCTGGTGGGCAGCGGCGACCGCTCGGAACGCATCCGCACCTACAACTTCCCGCAAGGCCGCATCACTGACCACCGCATTAACCTCACGTTATACAAACTGGAAGACGTGATGGCAGGCGGGTTGGGCGCGGTTATCGGCCCACTATCGCATGAATACCAGACCGAGTTGCTTACCCGTTTGGAAGAAGATTTAGTCTAGCCGCACAACGGCTGTTGTGCTTGACTTGGAAAATCACACAAATCCGCCACCACACACTGCCCGCATTTAGGCGCACGCGCCACGCAGGTGTAACGGCCATGCAAAATCAACCAATGGTGCGCATGACGGCGATAGGGTTCTGGCACAGCGGTTAATAACCTATCCTCGACTTCGCGCATAGTCGCACCCGGCGCTAAGCCAGTACGGTTCGCCACACGGAAAACGTGCGTATCCACTGCAATGGTTGGCTCGCCAAATGCGGTGTTCAAAATCACATTGGCCGTTTTACGTCCCACCCCGGGCAGTTTTTCCAATGCTTCGCGCTGACGCGGCACTTCGCCCTGATGCTCATGCAACAGGATTGCGCAAGTTTTGCACAGATTGGCGGCTTTAATATTAAATAAGCCAATGGTTTTGATGTATTTTTTAATGCCTTGCTCGCCCAAATCCAGCATCGCGCGCGGCGTATTGGCCACTGCAAACAACTGTGCTGTGGCCTGATTCACACTTTTATCTGTGGCTTGCGCGGACAGCATCACTGCCACCAGCAATTCAAACACACTGTGGTAGTGCAATTCCGTACTAGGCTCAGGCGTCAATGCGGCCAGCCGGGCAAAAAAGTTTTTTCCATCCATGCGGTGTAGTCTAAATTAGGGCGGATTTGAAATCTGGGCGCGGATTTGAAATCCGGCCCCAATGATTCTATGCCAATCACAGGACTGCCAGTCCTGTGGTTGCAACCTATTCTATTGCGCTGCCTTTTGCTTTACTACCACCAGCGTAATGTCATCAAACGGCTTGCCCGTGCCAGTGTGGTTGCGCACGGAGTTGATGACTGCGTCTTGAATTTCCAGTGCGGACTGGGGCCAGTTTGCGCCGATTGTCTGGCACAAGCGTTCAATGCCGTAAAATTCGCCGGTTGCGCTCATGGCTTCGGTGATGCCGTCGGTGTACAGCACAATGCCGTCGCCGGGTTGCAGGTTGACTTCCAAATAGCGCACCCAATTGGCAATGTCTTGCTTCATGCCCACCATGAAGCCCAAGTTTAACGTGTCCACTCGCTCCACTTCGCCATTAGCACGTGCTACCAGCATTTCTTCGTGCTGGCCGGTGATGGTTAAGTGGCCACCCGAACGATAATCCAGCAAAGAGAGGGTGAGATTTTTGTCGCTGCCCATGCGCTGCACATTTTCGTAAATTACCCGATTGAGAATGCACAAAAATTGTTGTGCATCCGTGACGTTATTCGCCAGCAAGGTGCGCACTGCGGTTTGCACCATCAGCATTAGCACGCCGCTTTCTAAGCCATGGCCGGTCACGTCGCCGATGCCGATTTTCAGCCGTCCGTCGTGGTGCAGCACGTCGTAGTAATCGCCGCCCACTTCATCCGCTGGCTGCATGAAACCGGCAATGTCCAATTCTGGAATGGCAAGGAATTCCTCCGCTCTGGGCAGCACCATTTGTTGAAGCTGGCGCGCCACTTCCAGTTCTGTGCCCATGCGCAGGTTGTCCGCTTGCAGTTTCGCGTTGAGCAGGCTGATTTCGTGGCTTGCTTGTTCCAACTGGATTGTGCGTTCATGCACTTTGTTTTCCAGGTCGTGCGTATAGCTGCGGATTTCTGCCACCATCGTGTTGAAGGTCTGCGCCAGCAACTCGTGCTCGTCGCCGCTGTGGACTTCGATATGGGTTTGCAGGTTGCCCGCACGCACATGTTCCGCGCCCTCGCGCAAGGCGAGAATGGGACGCTCCAGGCGGCGCGAGAAGATATATGCGGCAATCAGCGACAGCAGCAGCATGGCAACGGAAACCAGCAAGGTGCGCTTGCCGACCAAGGTGGCGTTTTTCTGCAATTCTTCGGTATAGACCGAAGAAGCGATGTACCAGTCAAAATACGGCACATGGCGCACCCAGGAAATTTTTTCGTAGCGGTAATTGCCCGAATCGCCAGGCCGATCCCACAGGTAGCGCAGCGCCTCGTCGGTCTGCGGGTTGTGCGCGGTGGCTTTGAGCGTGATGAACAGGGGTTTTCCGCTCAGTGGGTCCAATAATTTTTCGATGCCCGACTTGCCTTCCAGGTCAGCATTGGGGTGAATAATCATCGTCCCCGTCTCGTTAAACACGTACATATAGCCAGTGTCCGCGATTTTGATCGCCGCCATCTGTGCGCGTAATTCCTTCACCAATTCCTGCTTACGCCGCGCCACTTCTGCCTCAATGTCGTCAATATACACGCCGCTGACGATAACCCATTGCCATTCCGAGAAATGCTTGCCGTAGGACAGCTTTTCCACCGGTTGCTCGCTTCCCAGTCGCCGCCACCAGTAGGGGTGAAAACCTTCGCCTGACTCACGCGCCATTGCCAGTAACGGCGGAACAATAAGAGCGCCACGCACATCCTTGAGTTGTGAGGTATCCGAGTTGTGTATGCGTTCGTCAGGATGGGAAATCAGCACTGAGGCATAGTCCGAAATAAACACATAGTCGTCCTTGCCGTAGCGGAAAGTTCGCACATAATCCAAAAGTTGCTGCTTGGCAGCGGCTTCGCTCAACTGGCCAGCTTGATAGGTGCGATACACTGCGTGCGCGTAGGAGTCCACGATGCTGACCACACTGCGCAACTTCTCCTTGTGCTTGTCCAGGGCAAATGCACGATAGGCTTCGATTTCCGCTGCCTGGCGCTTGACCAAATCCACGGTTTGATCGAGCACCTGGCGGGCGAATTTTTCCTCCTGGCGGTGGGTGATGTCGCGCACCAGTGGCATGGTGAACAGCGCGATGACGATGGAATCCAGCATTGCCACCACAGCGATTACCAGAAAAACTTTGACGAACAATTTGGAGCGAAACATGGAGGATGCTCTATTCATGAGATTTCAATTGTTGGAAGTCATGCCCTGTGGTTCTGCGCTATTCTTCTGCTTCACCACCACCAGCGTAATGTCGTCAAACGGCTTGCCTGCGCCAATATGGTTGCGCACGGAGTTGATGACTGCGTCTTGAATTTCGAGTGCCGACTGGCGCCAGTTTGCGCCGATGACCTCGCATAGGCGTTCGATGCCATAAAACTCGTCGGTTGCGTTCATGGCATCGTAATGCATTGCTTCAGTGATGCCGTCGGTATACAGCACAATGCCATCACCAGGTTGCAGGTTGACTTCCAGATAGCGCACCCAGTTGGCAATGTCTTGCTTCATGCCGACCATGAAGCCCAAGTTTAACGTGTCCATCCGCTCCACCTGGCCATTGGCGCGCACCACCAGCACTTCCTCGTGCTGGCCAGTGATGGTTAAGTGGCCGCCCTGGCGGTAATCCAGCAAGGACAGGGTAAGATTTTTGTCGCTGCCCATGCGCTGTACGTTTTGGTAAATCACTTGATTAAGAATACACAAAAATTGTTGTGCATCGGTGACGTTATTCGCCAGCAGGGTGCGCACCGCAGTTTGCACCATCAGCATCAGCACACCGCTTTCTAAGCCATGCCCAGTCACGTCGCCGATGCCGATTTTCAGCCGTCCGTCGTGGTGCAGCACATCGTAGTAATCGCCGCCCACTTCATCCGCTGGCTGCATGAAGCCAGCAATGTCCAGTTCGGGAATGGCGAGGAATTCCTCTGCCCTGGGCAACACCATTTGCTGAAGCTGGCGCGCGACTTCCAGTTCTGTGCCCATGCGTAAATTATCCGCAGTCAGGCGTTCGTTGAGGCGATGGATTTCCTTGCTGGCGTATTCCAAAGCAGCCGTACGCTCGGTCACTTTTTGTTCCAACTGCTCGGTGTGTTCACGAATTTGCGCGACCATGCCATTGAAGGTTTCTGCCAACACTTCGAGTTCGTCGTGGCTACGGATATGCACGATGGTATTTAGGTCGCCATGGCGCACTTTTTCTGCGGCTTCGCGCAGGTATTGCACGGGCTTGCTTAACCGCCAGGCCACGGCGTAGGACAGCACCACCGCCACTACGGTCATCATGCCAATCAGCAGGATGCCCAACCATTGTAATTGTTGCAAACGGTTGGCTTCGTGGCTTACATCCAAATCCAGCCCGAGCACGGCGATGGTTTCGTCCATGGCATTTTTGATGGGAATGCCTGCGGCCAGGAAGGTGTACCATTTGTCGGTTACAAACTGTTTCCCGGTTTGCGCTATGCCGCTGCGTAAGGCATTGGTCAACACCGGGTCTGCGCTGTTTTCGCGGTAAATATTGCCAATGGCATTGCCGGCCATGTCCGGCACATCTTCATAGTCAGAATCAGCGATAAACATCGCTAAGCGTTCGCGTTCTGCGCCCGGGAAGGGAATTACCAAATAAACGGTTTTAATTGAAAATGGGTCAGTGGCGGCATCCTTGGGGGTTTGCAGAAAATCAGCATAAGGCCGGGTATGCTGGCGGCTGCCTTCTTTAATTTGGCGCAAGCGCTGGACGACTTGTTGAAATCCCAGTTCTGTCATGAATTGATGCGCGGTTGCGGTTGGCAACGCAGGCACAATTTCGCCTTCGGGCAAAGCGGCGAGCGTATTTTTGGTCAGCAAAAGTGCATTGTGATGAACCAATTGGCTTAAGCGCGCGATATGCGCGCGCTCTTCTGGCCCGAGCAAAAATGCGCCGACACTGCCCACATCACGCAGGCGCTGGCCAATTTGTTCCAACAGGATGCTGCGCGTGTGTTGGTAAAGCAGGTACACGCTGCCGCCAGAAATACTTAGCGAAATCAAGACGAATAAAATGGCGAGCTTGTGTTTGAAAGGCAGGAGCATAAGGGTCTCCCATACGCTGGTAAAAAAACGCAGTCTGGGTGTATTGCTTTGTTCCGATGTGGATTGTGGGGGAATCATGATGATTTCCTGCGCGTTATAGCCAAACGCCTTGTATGCTAAATGGCCATTGTGGTGTGGCATTGCATTGCAATGCCCTCGCGTTACTCAAGTTGCCAAGCCAATTCGCCGAACCCATCCGCTAACACGTTCGCAGGCGGTGTTTGGTGAAGGTGCGCTGCGCGCAATACCGTTTGTACGGTATGCAGCAAGCCGCATTCGCGGGTCAGTGGTTTATGTACTACCGCACTGGCACCCAGGGCACGGCAGCGTTGCGCAGTGTCAGACTGGGTATCCGCGCTGACCACCACAGTGGGAATGGGTATCTGTTTTTCATGGAGTAATTGCAATACCTCAAAACCATCCATGCCAGGCATCACCAAGTCCAACATCATGCAGTCCACGCGGTGGCGGAGCAGGTTGCGGATTGCGTCTTCGCCATCCTCGGCCTCATAAAAAGAGTAGCCGCCAGGGGCAAGCAGGTTACGCATGTTGACCCGTTGAAATAACGAGTCATCTACCAATAAGATACAAGACATGGATAAATCCTTTGTGAATGAGTTGGTGGGTAGTAATGCCATTTACATGGCTCGACTGCCCAGAACACGGGCGTTGTGTGGCGTTATGCTCTTGTTTGCGCGGATTGGTTTATCTTAATTATCAATAGCGTAATATCATCTTGCAGCGCTTGGCCGCCGGTGTGCTGCAAGAAGTCGCTAATCACTGCATCTTGGATTTGGCGCGCGGCTAAATGCCAGTGGCGGGTGACCACTTGGCACAGGCGTTCGACGCTGTACAGCGTTTCACCATCTGGCGCGAACGCTTCGGTAATGCCATCGGTGTATAGCACGAGGCCATCGCCTGGCGACAGTCGCAATTCTAATTGCTGGGCATAGGGTTCTATATCTTCAATCATGCCCACCATGAATCCTAAATCCACCGTGTCTAAGCGCTCCACCAGGCCATTTTGGCGCACGAGCAGCACTTCTTCATGTTGGCCGCTGAGGCGCAACAAGCCGTTCTGGTAGTCCAGCAGCAGCAAAGTCAGGTTTTTTTCCTGGCGCATACGACGCACGTTGCCATACAACGTGCGATTGAGGGTAACCAGCAACGCGCGCGGGTCGGTAACACCGTGATTCAGCAACGCGCGCACGGCGGCCTGCGTCATCAGCATCAGCACGCCACTTTCCAGGCCATGGCCGGTCACATCGCCAATGCCACACAATACCCGTTGATCGTCGCACAGCACGTCGAAATAATCGCCGCCGACTTCATCGGCAGGTTCGCTGAAGCCGGCAATGTCCAATTCTGGAACCAGGCTGAATTCCTCTATCCGGGGCAATGCCATTTGTTGAATCCGGCGGGCAATGGCCAGTTCCGCGCTCATGCGCAAATTGTCCTGGGTTAGGCGTTGATTTAATGTGTAAATTTTGCGGTTGGCGGCTTCTAGCTGTGTGGTGCGTTCACGCACTTTGTCTTCTAGCGTGCTATTGATGTCGTCCAGCGCGCAGTGTTCTAGGTTTACTTGATATATCAGCTTGTTAAACCCCCGCGCCAGCACGCCAATTTCATCGCGTCCGCGATAGGTGGCGCGGGTTTCGTGCAGGCGGCCCAATTGGCTCTCCGCAATAAAATGTTCTGCCAGCGCCACGGCACGTGTGGTTTGCAGCAGAGGGCGGATGAATCGGCGTTGCAGTAAAAAATAGGCGCCAGTCAGCACCACCAGCGCGGTGAGGCTTAAATACACCATCAGCCAGTGCGTGATGCGGCTGGCCACGGCACCGATGTCTTGGCTGGGTTTGACCACCACCAAAGTCCAGAGCGTATCTGGCACATGAAAGTAAAACGCAGTGGCAGGCGTTTGCAGCACAAAATCATTGGCCATTGCGCGCCAAAAATGAAGGTGGGTATGGTGGTGCGTGGCCCAGTGTGGCGTTGCTTTGGCTGCCATAGCGGCGATGACTTCAGCTTCCATTTTACTGATTTCATTGCTGTCGTTGAGCAGGGTCGCTGCGATATCCTGTGATTTTTCCATGCTTTTGTAATATGCCAGGGTTTCCTGGCGGAGTTCGGCCAAGCCTTGGGCTAATTCGTGGAATGCGGGCTGGCGTTCCGCCAGTTCATGCGCGAACATCAATTCGTGATGCTTGGCGCGCCGCACGGTTTGCGCTTGGGGAAACGTTAGCAATTTGTTATTGCGGTCTACTAGAAAAGCATACCCTTGTGTGCCGTGTTGTAGCTCCGCCACTTTGGCCAGCAATATCGCTAAGTCGAGGTTGACCGTGATTGCGCCACTGAATGTACCCGCTAAATACGTGGCTACCGTGCAGGTGACCATGGGGCGCGGGGAAAACAGGTCGATGCGGGCATTGCTCCAAAAGCATTTGCCAGGTGGCAGGTAGCGTGCAGGCGCGTACCAAGGGGTGTGTTGGTAATCCAGCGCGCCTTGTTGATACTCTTTGTGGTAGCGCAATTGGCCTTGTTCGTTGCGCGTCCAGTAAAAACCACGCCGTTCATGAGTTGCATCAAACGTATACGGTTCAGGCCACAGGCCGCCGCCTGCAATGTGTTGGCTGCCTTGCGCATCCAGTAGAAACGGGAAGATTTCATGTGCAGAATCCGCTGTGCGTGGCAGGCGCTCCACAGCGGCGGCAAGCGTGGCGGCCAGGCCCTCAATGCGTTGTAGATAAGCATGAATGGCCGCTACTGCGGCGTTGCCTGTTTGTTCTAGCCGGTGCCGCGATTCTTCCTCCACCAGGGGGCGAGCTTGGTATGCCATAATCCAATAAATTCCCAGCATCAACCAGACCGCCACAGCGGCGAGTCCAGCCACAGCCTTGAAACTTAAGCTTTGGTGCCAATATAACGTGTGCATGGGGCGTTTCCTGGCGGTTATCTTGCGGGATTAGAGTATTAGAACTTGCAAGCGTAACAGAGCGCTGTAACGGGGATTTGACAATCATCAGGCGGCTTGGAGTGGGCGGAAATGCAAGACATGCGTAGGTTGATAATAGACGGCCTGGTTGCTGGGGTGGGCGGATTTGTAGGCATTGGGTGCACGGCCTGGCTGAGCCGGTTGGCTGTGGGTGATGGCGTGCCGGTGTTGGCGTTGTCGATGGGCGCTACGGCGGTGTTGCTGTTTGCTTTGCCGCGCAGTCCAGTGGCGCAGCCATGGGCCGTGGTGGGCGGGCATGGCTTGGCGAGTGTGATGGGGGTGGTGTGCGCGCAGTGGTTGGGGGTGGGCGATGTGGCTGCTGCTGCTGCTGTGGGCGGGGCGATTGTGGCGATGGTGTGGGCGCGTTGCATTCATCCGCCTGGCGGCGGCACGGCGTTGGCAGCCGTGTTGGGCGGCGAAGCGGTGCGCGCGTTGGGATATGGTTATGTGGTGTTGGTGTTGTTGAATGCGTTGTGGTTATTGGCCATTGCCATGGTGTGGCACGCGCCATTTACGCACCGCCGCTATCCGTGGCGGGGTGGATAACGTGCTGGCGGATGGCGGTGACAGGGAAGTGGCAGGTGAATACGCTGCCCACGCCCAGGCGGCTTTCTACGACTAAGGTGGCGTGGTGGCGCTGGAGGATGTGTTTGACAATGGCCAGGCCCAGTCCGGTGCCGCCGCGCTGGCGCGAGCGGCCTGTGTCTATGCGGTAGAAGCGTTCGGTAAGACGAGGGATGTGTTGTTTAGCAATGCCCTCGCCAGTGTCTTGCACTTCTAGGCGCGCGCTGTGTTCATTGGCGCTCCAGCGTATCCAAATGTTGCCGCCTGGCGGGGTGTAGTGTACGGCATTGATAATCAAGTTAGAAAATGCGCTGGCGAGTTCTTTGCTGTTGCCGTGGAGCAGTAAATTGGCGTCAATCTGGCTGTCAATGCGGTGCTGTTGGCTGCCGCTCAGCGCTTGCGCTTGCGCTTGGCAGTCGAGCAAGATGCGCGGCACGTCTACGATTTCGTTGAATTGCTCGGGCGGCGTTGCGTTGGATTCAAGTTGCGAGAGCAATAGCAGGTCATTGACAATGTTTTGCATCCGCGTGGTTTGTTGCGCCATGAGGTGCAGTGGGCGGCGGCAGTGGGCGTGGCAGGGTTCGCTCATGTCTTGCATGGTTTCTAGGAAGCCACGCAGCACCGTCAGTGGCGTGCGCAGTTCGTGGGAGAAATTGGCCACAAAGTCGCGGCGCATTTGCTCTAGGGCGTGAATGTGGGTGATGTCGCGGGCAATGAGTAAGTGGCGCTTTTCTGAGTAGGGAATGAGGTGCAGTTGCAGCATTACGCCGTTGTTGAGCGGGGAGAGGATTTTAATGGATTCTGCGCGCGAACCGCCTTGATCCACGTATGCGATGAACCCAGGCGCACGCAGCAGGTCGGTGATGAGCAGTCCTTTGTCCTTGCCAGGCTGTAGACCCAACAGTTGCGCTGCGGTTTTGTTGAACCATTCGATTTGGTAGCCTTTGTCCATCACCACAAAAGCATCGGGCAACGCTTTGGTAAATTTTTGAAATTTTTTAAGGATGCTGGTGAGCTTGTGCTTGCGCTTGCTGTTGCGGTGCTGTTGTTGGTGCAATTGCTGGTGAATACCGCGCCAAATTCCGCCAGCCCGCGGCAATGCGCTTTGCCGATGGCGCGCCAGCCAGTTTTGCAGGCGGCGGATTTGCCACAAGTGCCAGCCTAAATAGCCCCAGCCAGTCAGCGCAAGTAGCGTCATCGGTATGCCGAACGCCAGACCCAATCCAAACGCACTGCCGCTTAAGACTAATATCCACCATAATTCCCAGCGCCAGAAGAGGTTTGGCATAGGGGCGGCCAATCACTTTTGGTTGGCCAGCGCCAGCCGGTAGCCCACACCACGCACAGTTTCAATCAGGTATTCGCTGCCATAATCGGCCAGCGCTTTGCGTAACCGGCCTATGTGCACATCCACCGTGCGTTCTTCAATGTAAATATTGCCGCCCCACACTTGGTCAATGACTTGGTTGCGCGAATACACCCGCTTGGGGTGGGTCATGAAAAAATGGAGCAGGCGGAATTCGGTGGGGCCCATTTTGATTTCTTCGCCGTGAATCAACACGCGGTGTTCTTCAAAGAACAATTGCACGTCATCCGCTGCAATCATGTTGGTGCCAACAAAGGCTTCGGTGCGCCGTAGCACGGCTTTGATGCGCGCCACCAGTTCACGCGGCGAGAACGGTTTGGTGATGTAATCGTCGGCACCTACGTTTAAGCCCCGGATTTTATTTTCTTCTTCCGCCTTGGCGGTGAGCATGATGATGGGCGTGTCTTTGGTGAGGTTTTCGCGTTTGAGGCGTTGGGCAAATTCTAGCCCGCTCATGCCGGGTAACATCCAGTCGAGTAAAATCAAGGAAGGTAGTTGTTCAAAAACAGCCGCTTGTGCTTGCGCCACATCGCCCGCTTCGCGCGTGGCAAACCCTGCTTGCATGAGATTCATGCTCAGCATCTCGCGGATTGCGGTTTCATCTTCAACAATCAGTATGCTTTGTTCAGTCATGCGCTAAATCCAACAAGGGGCCGGATGTCGGCTTTTGATGATTGGGATGCGTTGGTCGGTTTGCCCCTGTTGAGGCACTGAATAAAGCAGTATGCGGGAGGATTGTTACGCGGATATGACAAGATTGTAAAAAATCACAATAATATCAACAGGAAGTGGCTTGATTAAGTAGCACGCGCAATTGGCGTATATATTCAGCAGTGAGTTCTAACAAATTGGCATAAAACACCGTCGCGCAACGTTGCGCAGCGGTTTGGGTAAACTTGTCCAGCCATAGGCCAAGGTGGCTGTCTATGAAATCAGCGGCTTCGCGCAACGCGCGGTCATTGGGCGTATGGAGCAGGTGGGCAATGAATTGCAGTTGCGGCACCAAGTGGTCTTCGGAGCGTAAGCGCCAATCTTGCACCGCCAGGCCATGGCGCTGGTACCACTCGCGCACGGCAAACATGGGGGCTTGATACAGCAGGTTTTCTTCGTCCAGCCAGACCGATTCATACGGGGCGGCACGATAGGCATGGGTGAGGTAAATGCTGGCGTAGTCGGCAGCCAATTCGTCCAAAATCATCTGGCGTTGCGCATCGTCCACTTGGCCGAGGTGGCGCAATACGGCGCGCAAGCGCTCGCTGGCGTGTTGCGCGTTCGGCGCGGTGAGGCGTAATCCTAGATTGGCGGGAAAATCTTGTTGCGCCAGCCAGGCAAGCCACTCGCCTTCTGGCTCGCGGTCATGCAAGCGCGCCAGAAGGTCGAGGTCTTGACAGATAATTTCCGTCCATTGTGCAAGCGTAAAGGATTCCTCCATCCTCTTAGTTTACCACGCCTTGTTTATGCGGAATAAACACAATAGACGGATGGGTCAGTTCAGGATTCGCCATATTTTTTACTTGGCGCACGGGTTTGTCGTCCGGCCCCATGGCTGGCGTTTGCCATTTGCCTTCGCGCAATTGGTCGATAGGGCCGATGTCCAGCACGCGCATCATGCACGCCATCACGCAATACGGTTTGCGGCCTGCTTCCAGTTCGTCAATGCACATGTTGCATTTTTTCACCAGACCGTCGCTGGGGTCAAATTGCGGCGCGCCGAATGGGCAGGCCGCTTCGCAACGACGACAGCCAATGCACAGCGTGGAGTCGATGTCCACCACGCCATTGTCCGCACGCTTCCAAATTGCGCCGGTGGGGCAGGTGGGCAAACAGGCGGGTTCAGCACAGTGGTTGCACGACATATTGACTTTGTAGGCAAACACTTCCGGGTAAGTACCGCCTTCTATGTACATCACGCGGCGAAAACGTGGGCCAGCATTGAGACCGTTTTTGTCCTTGCAAGCAATTTCGCAGGCGCGGCAACCAATGCAGTCTACGTTGTTGTGAATAAAGCCCAGTTGCTGCGCGGGTTTAATCGGCGCGTAACGCACTTGCTTTTTAGCCTTGGCCGCTTCTTTAACACGTTCCACGCTGTCAGCGGTTTGCAGATTGGGATTATTTTTGGGTAACTCAGCCATAATTGGTTCTCCTCAGTTTTTTACCTTGCAGCAGAGGCCGCATACAAATGCGATTATGATATACTACAATGCTCGCCTTTAATTTCTTAACCATAAATTAATCCGTTTTATTTAGAATATTTTTTTATAACATAATATGGGGTGAGATACGATTCCCATCTCAGTCGAGACGCAGGCATAAAGCCTTCCATTTAATGGGGGGCCTATACCAATCCATCTGAATGCTTCTGTACCTTCCATTGTCGTAGTTCTCCCGGAGAAGGGTATTAGTGGATATATATTAAATTTTCTTACTTTTATTATCTGATCATGTGTAGCCGTAAAACTGACTGCAAATTCTTCAAGCGGCGGCGCAATCGAATTTTCTAGATACTCATTGGTTTTTATCAAAAATAGTGCACCTAAAAAATATAAATCTTTACTAACAGCCGTTGCAATATATTCGTCTTTATTTCCACTAATTACAACGTAGCTGTTTTTTATTGGGTAACCGCTATTGTCAGGGTAATTTAAGACATATATCCCGGTAATATCAAACCAGCCATCCGCGTCTTCGTAAAATAGCTTTTCTTCCGCACATCCGATATTGGCGGCAACCATGACGGTCAAGATAATCAGAACAGACAGTATTGTTTGAATCTTTTTTCCAAAATAAGTGATATTAAACATGGCTGCTTTTCATTATTTCAAAATATTTTCCGGTAACATAATATGGGGTGAGATATAATTCCCATCTCAGTTGAGACGCAGGCATAAAGCCTTCCATTTAATGGGGGGCCTATACCAATCCATCTGAATGCTTCTGTACCTTCCATTGTCGTAGTTCTCCCGGAGAAGGGTATTAGTGGATATATATTAAATTTTCTTACTTTTATTATCTGATCATGTGTAGCCGTAAAACTGACTGCAAATTCTTCAAGCGGCGGCGCAATCGAATTTTCTAGATACTCATTGGTTTTTATCAAAAATAGTGCACCTAAAAAATATAAATCTTTACTAACAGCCGTTGCAATATATTCGTCTTTATTTCCACTAATTACAACGTAGCTGTTTTTTATTGGGTAACCGCTATTGTCAGGGTAATTTAAGACATATATCCCGGTAATATCAAACCAGCCATCCGCGTCTTCGTAAAATAGCTTTTCTTCCGCACATCCGATATTGGCGGCAACCATGACGGTCAAGATAATCAGAACAGACAGTATTGTTTGAATCTTTTTTCCAAAATAAGTGATATTAAACATGGCTGCTTTTCATTATTTCAAAATATTTTCCGGTAACATAATATGGGGTGAGATATAATTCCCATCTCAGTTGAGACGCAGGCATAAAGCCTTCCATTTAATGGGGGGCCTATACCAATCCATCTGAATGCTTCTGTACCTTCCATTGTCGTAGTTCTCCCGGAGAAGGGTATTAGTGGATATATATTAAATTTTCTTACTTTTATTATCTGATCATGTGTAGCCGTAAAACTGACTGCAAATTCTTCAAGCGGCGGCGCAATCGAATTTTCTAGATACTCATTGGTTTTTATCAAAAATAGTGCACCTAAAAAATATAAATCTTTACTAACAGCCGTTGCAATATATTCGTCTTTATTTCCACTAATTACAACGTAGCTGTTTTTTATTGGGTAACCGCTATTGTCAGGGTAATTTAAGACATATATCCCGGTAATATCAAACCAGCCATCCGCGTCTTCGTAAAATAGCTTTTCTTCCGCACATCCGATATTGGCGGCAACCATGACGGTCAAGATAATCAGAACAGACAGTATTGTTTGAATCTTTTTTCCAAAATAAGTGATATTAAACATGGCTGCTTTTCATTATTTCAAAATATTTTCCGGTAACATAATATGGGGTGAGATATAATTCCCATCTCAGTTGAGACGCAGGCATAAAGCCTTCCATTTAATGGGGGGCCTATACCAATCCATCTGAATGCTTCTGTACCTTCCATTGTCGTAGTTCTCCCGGAGAAGGGTATTAGTGGATATATATTAAATTTTCTTACTTTTATTATCTGATCATGTGTAGCCGTAAAACTGACTGCAAATTCTTCAAGCGGCGGCGCAATCGAATTTTCTAGATACTCATTGGTTTTTATCAAAAATAGTGCACCTAAAAAATATAAATCTTTACTAACAGCCGTTGCAATATATTCGTCTTTATTTCCACTAATTACAACGTAGCTGTTTTTTATTGGGTAACCGCTATTGTCAGGGTAATTTAAGACATATATCCCGGTAATATCAAACCAGCCATCCGCATCTTCGTAAAATTGTCGCTCTTGCGCAAAGCTGATTTCGGCGGTCAGCATGGCGACTAAAATGATGGATATCGGTTTAATATTTTTTTAAAAATTAATATTGGATATGCCACGCTTCAAGGCACGGTATCGAAAGCTCACAATAATGGGGCGAAAACGCCCCATTATTGCTTAATAATCCCGTCTAAACACGTGGCTACGGGCGGTCGCCAATTGATCCCAACCTGGGCGGTGCACCAAGTCGGTTTTCTTGATATTCACCAAAATGGTGTTGTATGCAAACGCGCCTGCCGGGCTAGGGTCATCCAGGGTGAGGAAATCAGGATTGCCAGAGCGGTCTACGCCGTTTTCATCCAAATCCATCCATGCGCCTTCATGTACCACCACCACGCTGGGCATACAGCGTTCGGTGACATAGGCGGGCAGCACAATTCTGCCGCGCGCGTTCCACGCTTCCACGGTGTCGCCGGTTTGGATGCCCAGCTTGGCGGCGTCTTTGGTGTTGATGGTGATTTCCTGCGCAAACGTTTCGCGCAGCCAGGGAATGTTGTGGAAAATGCTGTGCGTGCGCCAGCGCGGATGCGGGGTGATCATGTGGAACGGGTGTTCCTTGAGTTTGTCGCTTTCATTGAGCGATTCCCACGGCGCTATCCATTTGGGAATAGAGGGGATGTGGTAGCCGTAGGAAGTTTTGGTAAAGTCGTCAATTTTGGCCAATTGGCTGGAGAGAATTTCAATTTTGCCCGAAGCCGTGTTCCAGGGTTTGCCTTGTTCCACGTTGTCTTGAAACGCTACGTGTGGACGTGGCAATTTGAATTTGTATACACCGTGCTTTTTGAATTCATCCCAGGGCATGGTTACGTTTTGGTGCGCCATTACCTTGCCTTCCCACCATTCGCGTAAGTATGCTTCATCCACCGCATCATTGTGCATGAAATATTCGCGGCTGGCTTTGGGGTTGTAGCGCGGGCCAAAACCCAGGCGGTACGCCAGTTCGGTGAAGACTTGCAGGTCGGTTTTACTTTCGCCCAGCGGTTCAATCACTTTGGGACGGTGGATGTAGTAATGGCCTTTGTACCACGGCAACGCCACGTCGTGGCGTTCAAAATGCGTGGCAATCGGCAGCAGCACATCCGCCCACAGGCCGGAGGGCGTGATGGTGGAATCCATGCACACCACCAAATCCAATTTTTGAATGGCTTGGATTTCTTTGTTGATGTTGGTCAATTGGTTGAACCAGTCCGAACCTTGCCAGAAAATGGCGCGAACATTGGGAATTACCCCGTCCAATTGATCGTCGCGCGGCCATAGGCCGACTTCTTCGCGCTTGAGATTGGGGTAATTTAATACGCAGTGTGCCCAGCGGTCGGACTTGATGGAAGCATACCAAACATTGGCGAATTCGTCGTAAGGGTAGGCCACACCTTCGGCGTGCCAGGCTTTGCCCACGCCTTCAGCACAGCCGCCAAGCACGCCAATATTGCCGGTCATGGCTTGCAATGCGGCAGCCATGCGGTTGTATTGCTCGCCGTAGGCATTGCGGCCTGGTGCCCAGGAGGCTTTGAGCGCGGCTGGTTTGGTGGTGGCATACATTTCCGCCAGTTTTTTAATGTCCGCAGCAGAAACGCCGCAGATTTTTTCCGCCCATTCTGGGGTTTTGGGTTCTTTGTCGTATTTGCCTAAAATGTAATCCTTGAAATTTTCCGTGCCATTGGGCGAGTCTTTGGCCCAGTCCGGCATGGTGCCTGCGTCCATGCCTTGGCAAAAACGGTTGATAAAGTCTTGGTCATGCAGGTTTTTGCTGAAAATATGGTAGGCCATGCCTGCCATCATTGCGGCATCGGTATTGGGACGAATGGGAATCCACCATGCATCGTAAGTGGACGCCGAGTCGGTGTATTGCGGATCCACCAGTACGAATTTGCAGCCTTTTTGCTTGGCCATGCGCATGTAATAAAATGTGTTGCCGCCATGGAAAGTGTAAGCTGGGTTCCAGCCCCACATGATGATCAGCTTGGAATGGGCAAAGGTGTCGTCTTCATTGCCATCTTCAATGGTGCCAAACGTCATGCGCGAGCTAAACGTAGTGCCTTGATAAGAAGGCACAGACCAGGAGTTGGTGCGGCAGCCAAACAGGCCGAGAAAGCGGCCAAGCAAGCCTTCGATTTGGTCGGATTTGTGCAATACGCCATAAGATGCGCCTGCATAACTTTGGTCGAGAATGGCGGTGGGGCCATAAGTTTCCTTGAGGTATACCATTTTTTGCGCCACTGCTGTGAGCGCTTCGTCCCAGGAAACTCGTTTGAACTTGCCTTCACCACGTTTGCCCACGCGCATCATGGGGTATAACAAACGTTCCGCAGAGTACAAGCGGGAACGGTAGGAGCGTCCGCGCAAGCAGGCGCGCAATTGCGGCTCTTCAAAGGTGTCTTTGCCAAATGCGCCGTCTTGTTGATAACGCCCGTCGTCGGTGGATAGGCGGACAATCACATCGCCTTTTTTGTGCGCGACCAGCATGTGGCGTGAACCGCAATTGTGCGCGCAACTGGTGACCACCGTTTCTAGGTCATCATCCTTGGGATAAGGCTCGTAGGCAAATGCCTTGGCGGGTTGCGGTATCAGCCCCAAACTTACCCCGCCGAGTCCGCCCAAGCTGGCAGCCACGCTGGTTGCCAAGGAGCTTTTCAAAAATTCGCGGCGGTTGAGGCTGGCTTGTAATAACTGTAATGGCGTGTTATCTAACTTCATTTTTTCTTTTCCTCCGCTGGTAATCTAAAGCGAACTTCTGATTGCGTGGGGCGATCCTTGGCCCAATCCGGCGCAGTATCGCTGCTGCCCGGCCAAGTATGACGGGGATAAGGATAGGCGATACGGTACCAGGAGCGTCCGCCATGACAGCCGTAGCAAGCGTCGGAATCTTTTTTTCCTGCTTCCTCAATGGCTTCTGGATTTAAATACGTGACTTGGTGACGGACAGTACGGATGGCAGCGTGACAGGTGAGGCAATTATTACCCATCATTTCTTTGGATTCGTGCCACTCACTGGGCAGTCCCATGACTTGGAAATTCATCTGGCCATGACATTTCAAACAAGTGGTCTCGGGATTGACCGTCTTGCGCAAGGTGAAATCGGTATTGGCAACATCGGGAGGATTCGGCGCTTCTTCGCGCGGAGAATGGCCTTGGTGGCAAGTGTTGCATTGTAACTTCATGAGTTCTTTGGCCAATGGTGTCACCATGTGGCGGCGGTGAAATGTTTCTTGGTCACCACTGTAGGCTGCCAGAGTTTGGTACCAGGCTAGCGCTTCGCTGGTTTTCACTCCTGCGGGCGATTGTTTTTTTATACTGGGTTCCAGCACCTCTTGGTGGCAGGCCAAACATTGTTCATCGGTGGCCTTGTCAATGGCAGGTTTGAAATGAATTGGATCCCAACGTGCTTGTTCGTAATCAGTGGGAACCGAGGCGGGAGGGACGGCAAATACATTGCCAGAGAGGGTTGCCCAAGCCAAAAAAAAAGTAATCCACAGGCATGTGTGTTTTTTCAAAATGACTGCTCCTCCGCAGGACGTTTTTAATGAAACACGGACAAAACAAATGCGCGCGGGCTTGAGGCCCGTGCGCATTGATGTAACGCTGAGATTAACGCATACCGCCCATGCCGCCCATGCCGGACATGCCACCCATTCCGCCCATGCCGGACATTCCACCCATTCCGCCCATGCCGGACATTCCACCCATGCCGCCCATGCCAGACATGCCAGACATGCCATTCATACCGCCCATGCCAGACATGCCATTCATACCGCCCATGCCAGACATGCCGCTCATTCCACCCATGCCGCCCATGCCAGACATGCCGCTCATTCCACCCATGCCGCCCATGCCGCCCATGCCGGACATGCCATTCATGCCGCCCATGCCAGACATGCCACCCATGCCGCCCATGCCGGACATTCCACCCATGCCGCCCATGCCGGACATGCCATTCATACCACCCATGCCGGACATTCCACCCATGCCGCCCATGCCGGACATGCCATTCATACCACCCATGCCGCCCATGCCGGACATGCCATTCATACCACCCATGCCGGACATGCCATTCATACCGCCCATGCCGGACATTCCACCCATGCCGCCCATGCCGGACATTCCACCCATGCCGCCCATGCCAGACATGCCATTCATACCGC
>DYPE01000019.1:33003-34110 GCA_020720085.1 Dichelobacter nodosus
CCCATGCCGGACATTCCACCCATGCCGCCCATGCCAGACATGCCATTCATACCGCCCATGCCGGACATTCCACCCATGCCGCCCATGCCAGACATGCCGCTCATTCCACCCATGCCACCCATGCCACCCATGCCGGACATGCCATGCATACCGCTCATGCCGCCCATTTGCGCGAACACAGAAGAGCCAGCCAGAGCAGCAACCATACCAGCGATAGTCAGAACTTTCTTCATCATACAATTCTCTCCAAAGTCAATTGAGTCATTTACGTTATTAAATGTTAAGGCGTTATACCCTATGGGAAGACATCATCCAATGTCTTGCCATAAGTGTAGCCTGAATTTAGCAATGCTTATGCCATGGCCCCGATATAAATACAACATATTATTTTATAAGATAAAAATAAAAAATATCCCCGCACCGCATGGGTCACATCCCTGTTGTTCCCGGCCAAATTGTCCGTAAACTCGGGAAAGCAGGGTTTGTAACCTTATGCAAAGAATAAGAATAATCCGTCTGCCAAAATGACAGCGCGGATAAGGCCGCGCACGCATCTTGTCACTGCCACCGGGTCTGTGGGAATTGATTTTGCCAATTCATTGGATTTGCCAGTATCCTGTTACCCATTCGCCAATGGCTTTTTTCCTGGGAGGGGAACGCAATGAACCTACAATTTTTATTGATTGATCCACAAAATGATTTTGCCCGCGCGGATGGCAGCCTATTTGTCCCTGGCGCGGATTTAGATTCGCTACGGCTGGCAGCCCTATTGAACCGTTGCTGCGAACAGATTTCCGCCATTCACATCACCTTGGACACGCATCATTTATTGGACATTGCGCATCCGTTGTTCTGGGTAAATGCGCAAGGCGAAGCACCGCCGCCATTCACCATTATCCGTGAGGAAGACGTGTTGAATGGCATGTGGAAAACCGCCCGTGCCCGCGATCAAGTGCGCGCCGAAGCGTATGTACGCGCGCTGAAGGCCAATGGCCGCTATGATTTGTGCATTTGGCCGCCGCATTGCCTGTTTGGCACGGCAGGGCATAATGTGGTGCAACCGGTCGCCAATGCGATTTTGGCGTGGGAGAGTACTGTAAAATCAGC
>DYPE01000153.1 GCA_020720085.1 Dichelobacter nodosus
ACCGCACCGAGGAAGCGCGTGCGGCACGCTTGCCGACCATAAGTCTGACCGCCACTTTGGGCGCAGTATCCAGCGATCTGATCGTGCTGAAAAACAATAGCAATCCGATCGGCGGATTGGGCGGTAGCCTGCTGTGGCCGCTATTCAACGCAGGCGCGTTGGATGCGCAGGTCGAAATTCGCAATGCCGAGCAGAAGGAAGCGGTCGCAGCCTATGCCCGCATTGGCTTGCGCGCTTTTGATGAGGTTGAAAGTGCCCTGAGCGGCGAAGCGGCCTTGCACGATCGGCAGGACATTTTGCAACAGGTGGTGAATGACCGGCAGCGCGCTGTGGACTTGGCCATGGTGCAAAACAAAATCGGTAGTGGCGACATGCGCAGCGTGCTGAAGGCTCAGTTGAGCCTGGAAAGTGCGCGCCTGAGCTTGCTTCAGGTGCAGGGCGAGCGTCTGGCGCAGCGTGTGAATTTACATCTTGCATTGGGGGACAGCCTGGTGACGCTGCCCGCAAGCTCCTCGCGTGGAGATACCCCATCGTCCCAGTGATTCGGTACGCGCTTGAAGGTCGTGCTGGCTCTCTGGAGTTTCAACAATAAAAACAAGAAGGTGATTGTTATGGGAAAGAAGTCAGAACACATTGAGCAGCCACTCGTCGCAGTGAAGCCTGAAAAGCTCAAGCGCAAGGACTATGAAAAAAAGATGCGCGCATTGCAGGCAGATTTGTGCGCGCTGCAAGACTGGGTGGTCAACACCAAGCAGCGCGTGATTATTATTTTTGAAGGGCGCGATGCCGCGGGTAAGGGTGGGACGATTCGTGCCCTGACCGAGAAAGTCAGCCCGCGTGTTTTCCGCTTGGTGGCTCTGCCTGCGCCGACCGATCGTGAAAAAACCCAGATTTACTCACAGCGCTATGTGACGCATTTTCCGGCGGCGGGCGAAGTGGTGATTTTTGACCGCAGTTGGTACAACCGCGCCGGTGTGGAGCATGTGATGGGCTTTTGCACCAAGGAACAGCACGACAAGTTTTTGCAGATGACACCGTTTTTTGAGAAAAACATCGTTGTGGATAATGGCATTATCTTCCTCAAATACTGGCTCGAAGTCGGGGACGAAGAGCAGGAGCGGCGTTTCCGTGCGCGTATCGAAGACCCGGTGCGTCAATGGAAACTCTCGAACATGGATTTACCCTCACGCCAGCGCTGGTATGACTATTCGCGCGCCCGTGACCAGATGCTCGATGCCACGGATACCGATTTTGCACCGTGGAATATCGTGGATTCCAACGACAAAAAGCGTGCACGGCTGAATGTGATTTCGCATTTGCTGGAACATATTCCCTACGAAAAGCAGAAGCGGGAAAAGGTCAAATTGCCTGAGCGTGAAATGAAGCATAAGTACGACGACGAAGCGAGCATGACCTCGCGTCGCTGGATTGCGCAGCGTTTTTGAGTATGAGCACCCATATGAGCTCGGCCAGCCCGTTTTTTGCCATGCTCTCGCGTATGCGCCTGATTCAGCGCTGGGGCTTGATGCGCAATACCCGTGCGGAAAACGTGCAGGAACACAGCCTGCAAGTGGCGGTGATTGCCCATGCCCTGGCGCTGATTAGCAATCGCCACTACGCGGGCAGGTTTAATGCCGAGCGCGTGGCGGTATTGGGCATGTTTCATGACGCGAGTGAAATTCTGACGGGCGACCTGCCCACGCCGGTGAAATATGGCAGTGAGGCGATTCGTGCCGCCTACAAAACGCTGGAGCATCAGGCCGAGCAGCGCTTGCTGGAGCTGTTGCCCGATGATTTGCGCGAGGATTATGCTCCGTTGCTGGATAGCCAGCAGGTCGATGCCGACGAGCAGCGTTTGGTCAAGGCTGCCGATAGCCTTGCCGGGTATCTGAAGTGCGTGGAAGAGGCCGGGGCGGGGAATAACGAGTTTCGCCATGCCGAGCGTGCTCAATTGGCGAAGATTGAGCAGTTGGCGCTTGAGCTGCCTGCGGTGCGTGACTTTATGCAGCGTTATGTGCCGGCGTTTTCGCTGTCACTGGACGAGATTAGCCACTCGCCGTTTTAGTCCCGTAGGCCGGATAAGCGCAGCGCATCCGGCTCGCCACCTTTCTTGCCGGATGCGCTGCGCTTATCCGGCCTACGTTTGTGCCAATTGTTGATTGATCTGCTCCAATCCGTCGCGTGCATCGCTTTGCAGCACATAGACATGCGTGTCGTTAAGCAGCGGATTGTCCACGCCGCTAAAGCCTTGTGTGTGCGTGAGCATCAGCACCACTTTTGCGTTTGCATCGAGGCTGCTTAGATTGGGAATGCCCTCGTTGGTGCGTTGCGGGTTAATCAGGTCGTGCGCACCAACGCTTAAGGTGAGCGCGGGAATCGCCTGTTCGCCGCTCCAGTGTTCGATCAGCATGGTTTCATCGGCACCCGCTTCGCGCAGGAGCAAGGCGAGTTGCCCCGGCAGGCGCCCGGCCAACGGGTGTGCCAGCAGGCGAACGCGTGTGCCGCGTTGACTAAGCCGCTTGGCAAGTCGCACCAGCTCGTCACAGCCCTCGGCGGCGATGCAGCCAAAGCCCGGAATGAGCAAAACGTCATCTGCATGCTCAAGCTCGCGTGCGAGTTGCTCTAAGGTCATGGAACGTTCGGGTGCAGCAGGTTCAGTCACGGCCTCGCTGGATGGGGCACGCGCGCCCCAAAGTAATTTGGAAAGCGGCATATTCACCTGCCGCCCAAGCTCCGAGCTTAGAATCAGAGTCAGTGTGGCGGAGAGAATGCCGGTGGCGAGCAGCGGGGCAAGCTCTAGCGCAATGCCCAAAAGCGCCATGCTTAAACCAGTCAAAACACCCAGCCATGAGGCAGCTAAAGGCGCTTCACGTTCGGCCAGCGGTAAGCTGAAAACGATGCCGGAAAGCGCCGCCAGAATGAAAAAACTCATTTGCCAGAGAATGTGAACCTTCATGCCGCTGGCAAGTAGGCCGCCCAAGGCCAGCGTACAGAGCAGCAAAACCACGCCAATCCAGGATTGCGACGCATGGCGCAATACGCGCGGCAAAAGATGGCTCAAACGCAAATGCGCCACGGCCGCACCCGCTGCTGAAAACGCACCGAGAAGCACGCTGAGACTGGCAAGCCCTAGGGTCAAGCCCGGTTCAAGCAACTGCTCCAGCATGGCCATGCTGGCCACCAAGGCTGTGGCCGCACCGGCTAGACCGTGCAGTAAAGCCAAGCGCGCCGGGAGATGGGTAAGTGTGGAGATGAGCCCCAGAATGAAGGCCAAGCCCAAACCCAAAGCCAGCGCGGTCAGCATCAGCAGCTGATTTTCGCCACCACCCAGCACGATAGGCACAAGAACGGCTGCGCCAAAACCCGTGGCAAACCACGGGAAAGCGCGCCGCCCGGCGTGCATGCGTTGCAATCCAATCAGCATCAACAGCCCCGCCAAAGCGAGACCAATATTCATGTCATCCATGGGGTTCGGCGGTATGTGTTGGTTCAGTGGGCGTGTTGGTCAGCGTAATTTCAGCCGCACTCACGGCATGAGGTTGCCCCAGTTTTTCAATGCGATACAGCCAGATCAGCGCACCCATGCCGGAGGCACTGGCGACCAGGGTAGCGACAAACCCAGCGGTCATGCCAAAAACTGTGTTGCTGTCACCAAACAACAACATTGCGGCGGGCAGGGTCATAGCATTGAGCAACAGCGCAGCACTCAGCCAGCGCAGCTGACTTTCCAGGCGCACCTGCGCCGCCCATACCTGCCCCAGCAGGGCGGCGAGCAGGGCAATAGTCAGTGCTGCGCCGATATCCATGCTTTAGTCTGTGCCGTCGAGGAAGCGTTCTGCATCCAGTGCCGCCATGCAGCCGCTGCCTGCCGAGGTAATGGCCTGGCGGTAGATGTGGTCAGCCACATCGCCAGCAGCAAATACGCCTTCAACGCTGGTCTGGGTGGCGTTGCCTTCGGAACCGCTGTGGACTTTGAGGTAGCCGTTTTTCATCGCCAGTTGGCCGTCAAAAATGCCGCTGTTTGGGGTGTGACCAATGGCCACAAATACGCCGGTCAGGGCAATCTCGGAAGTCGTGCCGTCGTTAATATTTTTAATTCGAATCCCCGTCACGCCCGTGTCGTCGCCAAGGATTTCATCCGTGGCGCTGTGGAAGTGAATGGTCACATTGCCGTTCTTGGCTTTTTCCAGCAGGCGGTCGGAGAGAATTTTCTCGGAGCGGAAGCTATCGCGGCGATGAATCACATGCACATGGCGGGCGATATTGGCCAAATAGAGCGCTTCTTCAACCGCCGTATTGCCGCCGCCGATCACGCACACGTCCTGACCGCGATAGAAAAAACCGTCGCAGGTGGCGCAAGCGGATACACCGCGTCCCTTGAAGGCTTCTTCGGAGTCCATGCCCAGGTATTTGGCGCTGGCGCCGGTGGCGATAATCAGTGCGTCGCAGGAGTAGCTGGCTGAGTCACCTTTGAGCTCAAAGGGGCGCTTGGATAAATCAACACTGTTGATATGGTCAAACTGGATCGTGGTGCCAAAGCGTTCGGCGTGTTGCTGCATGCGTTCCATCAGCGCCGGGCCAGTCAGGCCATGCACATCGCCCGGCCAGTTATCGACCTCGGTCGTCGTGGTGAGCTGGCCACCCATTTGCATTCCGGTAATCAGTAACGGTGCAAGATTGGCGCGCGCCGCGTATACAGCAGCGGTGTAACCGGCAGGGCCGGAGCCGAGGATAATCAGGCGGGCGTGGTTGCTATGGCTCATGGGTGACTCTCGTGTTGATTAGATGTTTGATTTTAGGACTTACGCAAAAATGTTCCAGCAAAGCAAAGCGCCGAAGACAGTACGCGCAAGTACGTCGAGGCGCTTCAACTCTGATAGGGCGGTTTTGCGTAAGTTCAGAGTGTATTTAGCCACAGTGTGAGCTTGGTTCACAGGGGGGCGTGGTTTGAACTTAGGTCGGGCACAAGCCAGTGGCCTTGCTGATCGTCGATTTGGCGTAGTTTTAGACCATATACCACCTCAAGATTGCTCGGGGTGAGTAGATCTTCGACCCGCCCAGCTTGCCATGCGCCATTATCTTTGATGAGTAGAACATGGGTGCAGCTACGCAAG
This sequence comes from Dichelobacter nodosus, assembly GCA_020720085.1. Taxonomy (GTDB): domain Bacteria; phylum Pseudomonadota; class Gammaproteobacteria; order Beggiatoales; family Beggiatoaceae; genus DYPE01. The sequence goes on from DYPE01000153.1 coordinate 5,115, forward strand.
GCCATATTGGGATCATGCAGGCTCATGAGCAGGCCGTGGCCTTGTTCGGCGAGGCTGCGTAGTTGGCGTAGAAGGCACCATTGCCATGGCATATCCAGATGATTGAGTGGCTCGTCGAGTAGCATTAGCGCTGGATTTTGCGCCAGCAAGGTAGCGATGCCTAAACGCCGCCGCTCACCGCCGGAAAGGCTGTTGATGTGGCGCTGCTCAAAGCCTTGCAAGCCGCAGGTGTTGAGCGCGTTTTGCACGATGTTTGCGTCATCCATCGAGCCGTCTGACCAGCGTTCGATATGGGGGTGGCGACCCGATTGTGCGGCCTCAAGCACGCTGGCTTCGAAGCCTTCACTCGCATCCTGAGTCAATAGCCCGACATGGCGGGCGCGTTGGCGTGGCTTCCAGTCGGCTAGCGCGTGCTCAAGCAGTTTGATCTGGCCGAGGTAGGCCGCACGAACCCCGGCGAGCGTGTGTAGCAAAGTGGTTTTGCCCGCGCCATTGCGTCCCAATAATGCCCAACATTCTCCGGGGTGGATGCTTAGATTGAGTGCGTCGAGCAGGATGGTGTCGCACTGTTTAAGCGTTAAATCATGCACTTGCAGCAAGGGTGCGCTCATGATTTGCTTTCCCGATAGAGCAGGGCAAGAAATAGCGGCGCACCGATCAGCGCAATTAAGGCTCCGGCGGGCAGTTGTTGCGGCGCAATCAGGGTGCGTGCCAATAAATCGGCCAGCATGACTAAACTGCCGCCAAGCAAGATGGCGGTGGGCAGGGCAAAACGATGATCGGCACCGACCAGCAGGCGCGCCAAATGCGGGGCGAGCAGGCCAACAAAACCAATGCTGCCGGCGGTAATCACGGCCAAGGCGGTGGCGACGGCAGCAAGCAAATACGCGCCCCAGCGCAGTTCGCGCACGGCCACGCCGAGGGAAGCGGCGCTGGCTTCGCCACGGGTGAGAATGTTTAAATCACGCGCAAAGGGTAGGGTGAGCGCGGTCAATAATCCCAAGCCAATCAGCGCCAGCCACGGCGCGGGTGCGCTGGATAAATCGCCCATCAGCCAGAACAACATGCCGCGCAACGAAGTTTCTGGGGCAAGTGCGAGCAGCAGAGTAATCACTGCGCCAAGAGCCGAGGCGAGCACCACGCCGGTGAGTAACAGGCGCTGGCGTGTCCATGCGCCCTCGCCATGTGCAAGGCCAATCACCAAAAGCAGCGCGGCAAACGCGCCCAAGGCCGCGCCAAGATGCTGCATCAACAGCGGCAGGCCGAGCAAAATGGCCAGCAACGCCCCCACCGCCGCGCCACCGGAAATACCTAAAATGTAGGGGTCGGCCAAGGGGTTGCGCGTGAGCACCTGAATCA